>JAYTVG010000329.1:0-6054 GCA_043744135.1 Deltaproteobacteria bacterium
AAGGCCCACAACCGCAAACCCCTCGTCAAACCGCGCATCATCATCTGCGTCCCCATCGGAATCACCGAGGTGGAGAAGCGTGCCGTCAAGGAGAGCGCAGAGGGTGCCGGAGCACGCGAGGTGTACTTGATCGAAGAGCCGATGGCGGCAGCGATCGGCGCAGGCATGCCCATCACCGAACCGTCGGGCAACATGATCGTCGACGTCGGTGGCGGCACCTGTGAGGTCGCGGTCATCTCGCTGGGCGGCATCGTGTACAACCGTTCGGTGCGCGTTGGCGGCGACAAGATGGACATCGCCATCGTGAATCACGTCAAAAAACGCTACTCCCTGCTCATCGGCGAGCGCACGGCCGAGCAGATCAAGATCCGCATCGGCAGCGCCTACCCCGACGAGGAGTTGCTGACGATGGAAGTGAAGGGCCGCGATTTGGTCGCCGGCGTCCCCAAAACCATCGAGTGTAACAGCGACGAAATTCGCGAAGCACTCGCGGAGCCCATCAACGCCGTCACCGAGGCGGTGCGCATCGGCCTAGAGCGCACGCCACCGGAGCTCGCCAGTGACATCGTCGATCGCGGCATCGTGCTGGCGGGCGGAGCGTCCATGCTGCGAAACCTCGACGTCTTGTTGCGCAAAGAAACGGGGCTGCCGGTCTTGCACTCGGAGGAGCCGGTCAACGGCACCGTCATCGGCGCAGGCATGGCCCTCGAGAAAATCGACCTGCTGCAACAAGTCGCGATGCAGTAGCCGTCGCCGTTCGCTCAGACCGCGTGGCAACCGGGCTTCATTGAGACCGTTTGGATCTGGGCCTGCGGGTTGGCACGCCCGCACCCAACAAATAAAAAGGCAGCCCATTGCCAGGTCCCCCGCTACGGGGCTAACGCAAGCACTATGCTTAGCGTCTTTCGTAGCAACGCCAACAACTGGTTCATGATTGTGGTGTTCGCCATCATCACTTTCGTGTTCGTGTTCACGTTTGGATCTTGGGGTGGCGGCAACGTCTCGGGCGGCATGCCCGTCGCTGCCACCGTCAACGGCCACGTCGTGTCGATGTCGCAATTCAAGGCTGAGTACAGCCGCGCATTTCGCATGTCGAGCGCGTACCAGCCCGGCTTCACCGCGGAAAAAGCGCGCGAGCAACACCTGGATCAAAGCGTACTCGATCGCTTGATCACCCAAGAGTTGTTGGCGCAAGCGGCGGAAAAGCGCGGCCTCGCGGTCAGCGACGCCGAGGTCTCGGCGGCCATCGAAGAGCGATTTTTCGGCAAGGACAAGGCGTTTGACCCAGAGGAGTACAAGCGCATCGTCAACGGCATCTACAATACGACGGAGGCGCGCTTTGAAACGCAGCTGCGGCGTGAGTTGTTGGCGGCGCGCTATGAAACGATCCTGCAAGACGCCCAGCACGTCTCCGAGGGCGAAGTGAAAGAGTCTTTTGAGGCCCAAAACAACCGCGCCGACATCGAGCTCGTGAAGTTTGACCCGCAGTTTTATCAGTCGGGCATCAAGGCACCAAGCGACGCCGACGTGGCGACGTGGGCAGCGGCCAACGCGGCAGCCGTGCGGGCGTTTTACGATGAACACCTCAACCGCTACCGACAGCCCAAAAAGGTCAAGGCTCGACACATCCTCGTCAAGGTCGCTGAGGGCGCGACTGACGAGGACAAAAAGAACGCGCGCACAAAGATCGACGCGGCAAAAAAGCGTGCGGACGCCGGCGAAGATTTCGCGAAGCTCGCGGAAGAAATCAGCGAGGACTCAAGCGCCAAAAGTGGCGGCGATCTCGGCTTTTTTGGCCCGGGCGCGATGGTGAAGCCCTTTGAAGACGCGGCATTCGCGATGGCGAAGGGCGCCATCAGCGCGGTGGTCGAAAGCCGCTTTGGCTTTCACGTCATCAAGGTGGATGACGTGCAAGAGCCCATCACGAAAGAAGTGAAAGACGTGCAAGCCCAAATCGCCCTCGAGCTGATGAAGGACAGCCAGTTGATGGCGGCCGCGCGCAAGGCCGCCGACGCAGCCCTCGCGGAGGCGACGACCGGCGTGGCGTTTGCTGACCTGAAGGTCGCTGGCCTTGTGAAACCTCCAGCGGACGGCGCGTCGTCAAAGGCCGGCGATTTTGATCCGCTCGCACCGAAGCTCGACAGCACCGGCTGGTTTTCAAAAACCGCGCGCGCCATTCCGCGTGTCGGCCTGGCACCAGAGCTGATGACGGTGGTGTTTGAGCAACTCACCATGCAAAAACCGCTACACGACAGCGTGGTCGAGGTGAACAAACGTTTGTTCATCGTCAAGCTCAAAAGCCGCGAGCTGCCTGATGCTGCCAAATTTGCAGCCGAGCGCGAGGCGATTGAGCAACGCTTGCTCGGGGGCAGGCGCGGTCAGCTCGTCGAGCAGCTCGGCAAAGACCTGCGCGAAAAGGCCAAGATTGTCAAAAGCGACAACTTGCTGTCGGGCTAGTTCAATCTGTTCACGCCCAAGGTCGGTGACATGCTGTGTTCCTCTGCAGGGTCGATGAAATCCTATGATCATCTAAGGTCGATGATATGCCGACGCTGACCGAGACCATCGAGCGCAAGCTGCGCGCGGCGTTCGCGCCGACCGAGCTCACGATCGACGATGACAGCGCCAGCCACGCGGGGCACGGCGCGTCGGGCGCTCACGTCGGCATCACCATCGTGTCGGAGGCGTTTCGCGGGGTGACGCCGATCCAGCGCCACCGCATGGTCTACGCGCTGTTCGCCGAGGAGCTCAAAGGGCCCATCCACGCGCTGCAGATCAAAGCATCCGCCCCGCCGAGCGGGTGAACCAACAAGGGCTTGCCGTCAGCGTCGCAAGCAGTGCCGTCGCGTAAGAGGCCGCGCATCGCGAGCCGTACGCGCACGTGGCTAGGCGCCGGCGAGCAGCACCGCAAGCGGACTTCCTGTCCGCGTCGCGAGCAGTGCCGTCGCGTAAGCGGCCGCGCATCGCGAGCTGTACGTGCATGTGGCTAGGCGCTGGCGAGCAGCACAGCAAGCGGACTTCCTGTCCGCGTCGCGAGCAGCGCAGCCAGCAACAACGCCAGATGCACGTACAGCTCGCGATGTCGACGGCGCCGTGCGATACGTTTGATGGCGCGCCGCAGTACGTCAGGTGTGCGTCGGTAAGGACGTAGGGTCTTTACGGGAGGAAAGTCCGGGCTCCACAGAGCAATGGTGCTGGCTAACGGCCTGTCGAGGTGACTCGAAGGAAAGTGCCACAGAAAATAAACCGCCCACGTTCGCGTGGGTCAGGGTGAAACGGTGCGGTAAGAGCGCACCGCGTCCTCGGAGACGGGGACGGCACGGCAAACCCCACCTGGAGCAAGGCAAGGGGCCCACACGCAGGTGTGAATGTCGCTCGCACAGCGCCCCGAAACGCTGCTGGAGGGAGGGAGCAATCTCGCCCTTAGAGGAATGCACACCACGCAGCGCTGGCAACAACGCTGCGGACAGAACCCGGCTTACGACGTGGTGAGACGCGTTTGGGCGCCGCACCCTCGAGAGGGGGGGCGGCGTCCTTTTTTGCCGCGCGTGGTAGCGTGATAACGATGCCTTGCGTCGGCGCTAAGAGGTGGACAATGGACTTCAACAACAAGCGGTCTGCGGTCGTGGCGGTGGCGCTGTGGTGCGTGGGCTGCACGCAAGCGAGCCTTCCGCTGGTCAGCGTGCCGCGCGCCGCCGTCGTCAGCGGGCAGGACGCGGGCGTGCTGTTTGACCTGCACACGGCGCTGGTGACGTCCGGCGTGCTCGACGCGGAGCCGCGCGTCGCCGGCTGGGATGCGCTGTTGCGCGGCAAACCGTTCGTGTTGTCACTGGTGCCCGGCGTCGCAGGCGCGGAGCCGTCGATCGTGGTGGCGCTGCGCGTGCCGCGCGCCGCGGCGTTTTTGGCTGGCGGTGACGTCGTTGTGGGTGATGTCCGGCGCGTGCAGCGCGAGGGCGAGAGCTTCGTTGTGTTGGTGCGCGGCGATCGCGCGCTGATCGCACACGCTGGCTTTGGCACCACACAGCTTGCGCTCGCCGGGCTGTTGCAAGCGCTCAGCACAACGTCGAACGCGACGGTGCTCCCCACCGACCCCACCCACGTACACGTCGACGGCACGCTTGACGCGCTGTTTTCGACCACCGACGGCGATGACGTCGACGAAGGCGCCGTGCCGCCCGCGCTCAATGCCGACGTGTGGCGCGACGGTGGCAGCTGGGTGCTCAGCGGCGCCATGCGTGTCGACGACGATGTGCGCGCGGCGTGGGCCGAAACGCCCCCCACTTGGGCGTGCACGCTTCAACAAGGTGCGGCGCTGATCGTGTCGATCCCGCGCTTTGACATTGCCAACGACGCACCCGTTGCTGCGTCGATCCCCGACGACACCGGCGAGGGCTCACCCGCCAATGCGGTCGCTCCCGGCGAGCGAAACAATGCCCCCGACGTGGCAACGCAGCACACCTTGCCTGCCGACAAATTCGCGGGGTTGATGGTCGCTGCCGCCTACCCGCTCGCCGACGGCGACACCGCGAGCGCCGACGACCCGCTGTCTTTGGCGTCGATCGTCGTCGCTGGAGTGCCGCGCGACGCAGCCGCGGGCGAGGCCTTGTGGGCCTCCGCGCGCGACGCAGCTGGCGCACAGGCCGCGGTTGCACAAGACCAAGGCCGCCGCGCATTGGTCGCCGAAGGTAAGCGGCGGGTGCGCATCATCAAAGACGAGGGCGTCTTCGCGTTCGGCATGGGACGCAGCGCGCCGGTCGATCGGGTGCGTCCGGGCGCGACGTGTGCATCGCCACTGCCGACGCTGTGGGCGTCAGGGCCGAAGCTCGCGCAAATCCTGATGCCCGCCCTCGTCAATCCGACGTCGGTGGTGCGCGCGTTGGTTGGTGGTTTGGTGCAAGACGCCATGCCGCTTTCACGGCTCGCGCACGTCGACACCGTGCAGGTGGACATCCACGCCGGCGCGCCCGGCGAGCTGGCGTTGCGCGCGACGGTCGCGTTGCTGCCGATCGCATCCCCCTAGGTGGTCTTTTGATACTCGCGTCGACCGACGGCACGAACCCACACGGGCTCGGGGTTGCTGCGGGTGCAGCCTGTGCCGCGCGTCAATCCGTCGAAAATCGTGGCATCGACGTCCGCGCGCGATCGATGAATTACTTTGTTCACCTCCCAAGGGCAGTGAAATCGTCAACGTCGCTCAAACGAGGTCGACGCGCGGCGGCGGATCCGGCTAAAACCGCTGCGTGGTCCGCATCGGCAACTACGAGTTAATCGACAAATACGCCGTCGGTGGCGTCGCTGAGATCTACCGCGCGCGCCATGTTGAGTCGCGCGAACTCGTCGTCATCAAACGCATGCGCACAGATATCGAGTTTGACCCCGAGCACCAAGCTGGCTTCATGCGCGAGCTGCAAGTCGCGCTCGCAGCCAACCACAAAAATTTGATCCGCGGCTTGAGCAAGGGCACGGTCGATGGGCTCGACTACGGCGTGCTTGAGTACATTGACGGACCCGACCTGCACAAACTCCTTGACCGCATGCGCGCCCACAAAGTGCCCGTCTCCGAGTCCTTCGCCACCTACGTCGCAGCGGAGATCCTCGACGGGTTGGAGTTCGCGTGGACGATCAAAGGCCCGGATGGCCGCGAGCTAGGGCTTGTGCACCGCGATCTGTCGCCGAAGAATATTTTTTTGGCCAGCACTGGTGCTGTCTACATTGGTGATTTTGGCAGCTCGCTAGCGTCCAAAGTCGAACGCGTCTCCGACGTCGTCGGCACGCCCGGCTTCATGAGCCCAGAGCAAGCCGCCAACAGCCAACTTGATGCACGCAGCGACGTGTTCGCGGTCGGCATCATCTTGCACGAGATGCTGTCGGGCGGGCCCGCCATCGAGGTGTCAAACAAGACCACGCTGCAGCTGCTCAAGGCACATCAGCGCGCGGAGATGCGTGCGTTGCCAAAAACCGTCGACGAGGCGCTGCGCATGGTGGTGGAGGTCGCCACCAGCAAAGATCGCGACGATCGATTCTTGACGCCACGGGCGATGCGCGTCGCGTTGA
>JAYTVG010000330.1:0-1888 GCA_043744135.1 Deltaproteobacteria bacterium
CAACCACTACGACCGGACGCCTGGCATGGGAGTGCGCTTCACCGACGTCACACCGGATGCGCTCGCGATGTTGCGCAAGCTGTTTGACTCGGCAAAAAAGAAGTAACGCGCGGGCTACTTCTGCACGATGTCCCACTTCGGGCGCAGGTGGCTTTTGCGAAACACATCCACACTCGCGAACGCTGCGTCATGTTGCGCTTCGTTGCCGTCCAAAAACCATGCGAACGTGAGTTGTTGTTTGTCGGTGCCGTACTCGCTGTCGAAAATGCTGACGATGGTGTTTGGCCCCAGCGTCATGCGCCCGACCATCTTTTCAAGCGGTAGCGCGACGCCTGCACATCCCGCGCGCGGCTCGTACGCTTTGTAGACAAGCTCGGAACAGACCAAGCTTTCGTCGGTGTAAAAGTCGAAGTCGAAATCGTACGGTCGTCCCGCGTAGGCGAAGGCACGCTCGATCGCGCGCGCTTTGTCGAGCTTGGAGACCTTTGGACGAATCGCTGCGACATAGTCAGCAGTGCCGATGCTGTGCTCCGCGCTCGTGAACACAACACCTTCGCTCATGGCTTCGATGACGGTGTGTGCAAACGCGCCGTGATCGGTCTGCTCAAGATCAACATAGTCGCCCCACGCCACCACGTAGCGCTCCGCTAGCGCTTCTTGAAGGGGTTTGCCGTAGGCCTTTTTGACCTCGTCATCGTCAAAGTACGCTGTGAGCACTGCCGGCGTCCCCAACCACAGCGCTGCGTGCGGCCAAAACCCAGGCAAGCCGACGTTGCTCAAAAACCAATTGCGACGCTCGAGCAAAATATCGCCGGGCTCCGATCGCTGCGCGGCTTGTTGCACTTGCTCGTGTGCGATCAAACTCGTGCTGAGGTGCCGCACTTTCGTGTCGCCCATGACGGTGGCGACCTCGGCTTGCAGCGGGAACCACAGCGCGTGCGCCGCATCTTTGCCGATGTCCGCGCTGTTGCCGCCAAACAGCTTGACGCTTTTGCGCGACAGGTTCTCCTTGACGACGTCGTAGCGGTTTTGCATGCGGTTGAGGAGAAAGCCCCACGTCGCGGGGTCGACCGTCGCCATCTTGTCAAGCGCCCCCGACAGCATGCGCATCCACTGGTGCGCAGCGAGCGCGCGCGCAGCATCGTCGACGTGAACGACGTTCCACTTTAACGTCTTATAGGCCCCGGGAGCGACACCGAGCTTAGCGCTGCCCTCGTCAAACAGCTTTTCAAACTGGGGCTTGTTGATGGTTCGGTCCACGAGCGCCAAGCCGAGCGCGAGCTTCTCGACGTAGGCCGCGAAAAACAGTGCGAAGTGCTGCGTGTGACGCGGTAGGTCTGAGGCCGGGGACAAGCGCCAAAACTCGAGGTGGTAGCGCTCAATCTGATCGAGCGCCGCCGAGTGATCGAGCACCTCTTGAAACAGCGCCATCGCGAGCTCGCGCTCGTCGGCGGTGAGACCAGCGTCGGATGCCCGATCAAACAGCGATGCCGATGACGTCAGCCCCTGCTCGATGCGTTGGATGCGCGTGACATAGCGCTTAAACAACACGACGTCGCGCTGCGCCTGCATGTCGAGCAGCTCTGGCGCGACATCCGCAAAATGCACCGCAGGCTTGAGGCGCAACAACAACAACAACGCGACCAACACCAGCGCCGCGAGGACACTACCCAGCAAGATGCGTTTGAACATCCGCGGGTGTTTCGCGCACCCGCAAGCGGCGCGCAACCCAGCGCACGCGCGCACTGTGGGCGTGATCGTTGTGTTATTGCTAAGCGTGCTGCGCCCTCTGCCCTCGCCGTCAAGCCTGCCGTTCTCGCTTCCCGCGGTGGGCGTCGCGCGTGCATCCGCACTGTGCGTGCACGGCTACAGCGGCTCACCGTTTGAG
>JAYTVG010000331.1:0-6045 GCA_043744135.1 Deltaproteobacteria bacterium
ATGGGACTTTCGTCGCTGTACGGGATGATGGTCCTGCTTTGTTGCAGGTACTTCCACGACGCTTCGTAGCCTTCACGCCTCAGCGTCAACAGCTGGCCAAAGTTGCCGTCGCCGCACACGTCATTGCCGCACCCTGTCGCCAACACCGCAGGCACAAGCAACACCGCGGCCACGTGACAAATTTTCATCAACAACCCCAGTGCATGAGCCTGACACTCGCAACCACGCTTGTCTGCTGCGCAACGGGACCTCACTTGCGCGGCGGTACTTTGAAGGGCGCGACGACGAGCTCGCCGCCGACATCGCGATGCTCGCTGCCGACTCCGTCCGCGGTACAGCGAGGCCGCAGGCAGTTGACGACGAGCGCCCGCGGGCGTTTCTCGACGGCTTGTGCTGCATCGCAGCGTCGAGCTGCACGAGCGGCGGCCCGTCCACGGCGTGTGTGCGCCCAACGCAACACTGCCGGTGCAAGTGGTCCAGCGCGCACGTCGCCAGCGTCGACGCATCTCTGGTGCCGTCCGCCATCAACGACGGTGCGTGTTTCAAAGATGCGTGGTGCATCAGCTGCTGCAACGCTGGCCGCGCGCCGCAACCACCTGGGTGGTCGCGACCACGTCTTTGACACGCAGACGTGAGCGGGCGAACAGCTGGTGTGTTCTTCGCGCGCATCCGCACGTCCCAGCCCCTGGTGTTCCCGCTCGCGCTGCCCGCAGCACAGCTGTGGATGGGCTGCGCCCCCCTGGCCACCCTGCAAGCAGCCGTGGCCAGGCGCGCCGGCTTACGCGTCGTCGACGTCGAGCGCGGTGAGCCGTTGCCTGCGGGCACGCGCGTCGCGGCGCTCGACGATGTCGTGATCAGCACCGCCACAGCGCGCGCGCTCATGCACGTAGCGACGCCGACGCAAGTCAACGTCGCCCCCGGCACCGCCCTGCACGACGCCGTCACCCGTGTTGACCCTGCGCGTGGACGCATCGCGCTGTGGGGTGGGCCGCTTGAGGGCCGCACGGTTGACGCGCTTGCAGGGTGCACGCAGCTGGCGTTGTGCGATGAGGTCGACGCGTACGCGGTGCGCGTGGCGCCGCACGGGCCGGCACCGCACCGGCTGTTTTTGCCGCAGGTGTCGAAGTTGGCGGGGGGCGTGCATCACTGGATCGATGCGCTCGAGCTCAGCTTGGCCGCGCTGTTGACGCACCGTCGCGAGCACGGCTTGCTGGGGGCGCGCAACCAGATCGGCAACAACGTCGACATTCACCCGACCGCGTACGTCGCGGGCTCCGTGCTGCACGACGGCGTGCGCGTGGAAGCACACGCGAGCATCATCGGCAGCTGCGTGGGCAATGGCAGCACCGTCGCGGACCACACCGTCATCGTCGACAGCGCGCTTGGGGACAACACCCGCACGCTCGTCGACACGCAGCTGCGCCGCGTGGTGGCGCAAGGCGACTGCACGCTGTCAAACGTCATGTTGCAAGACAGCGTTTTAGGTGCACGCGTGTTTGTCACCACGGCCGTGACGTTTTTTGGCCCAAACCCGGGCGAAACCGCGCGCATCGGCGGCGTCGACACGCGCCGTCCCGCGTTGGGCGGAGCGATCGGCGCCGGTGCGATTTTGGGGGCGCGCGCGCTGCTCAACGCTGGCACCGCCATCCCGCCGGGAGCGCTCATCGTCGCGAGGCCGAGCGAAGCTGTGGGCAAGCTGGACGCGGCCAGCCTACAGCGCGCGCACACACAGCTCGGCGACCGCGGCACCGATGTGTAAGGTGGTGCGGCACATCGCCGCGGACCGTCGACGGATTACGCTGTTCAGCTCCCAAGGTCGGTGAATTACTTTTGTCACCTCCCAAGGTCGGTGAATTATTTTGTTCACCTCCCAAGGTCGGTGAAATCCCCTACGCCAATCGATCGCACGGCACTAGGCTCCTTGGCATGATTGAATCCGCCGGCAAGCTCGTCGTGATGGGGAATGCGCCTGTGCCCGGCGTGCCAGCACCCATCTTGCACATTAAGCCGCCGGTGACGGCCGAAAGCCTGCTGTGGCGCGACCTGCGCAGCGACGCGTTTTGGCAGCGCATCCCGGCGTGGAAAGACATCGATGAAGCGACATTTCTGAGCCACACGTGGCAGGAAAAAAACGCCATCACGTCGCCCGAGCGCTTGGTCGCCGCCGTGCAGGATTTGATCTCGCCCGAGTTCCGCCTCGACGTGGAAGCGGGTTTTAAAAAGGCGCCGATGGCGGTGCGGATCTCGCCGTACCTGCTGGCGCTCATCGATTGGAACGATCCGCACAAAGATCCCACACGTCGCCAATTTCTACCGCTCGGCAGTCAGCTCGAGCCCGACCACCCCATGCTGACGCTCGACTCGTTGCATGAGCAAAACGACGCGCCCGTCGCCGGCCTCACGCACCGCTACCACGACAAGGTGCTGTTTTTGGCGCTCGACACCTGTCCTGTGTACTGCCGCTTTTGCACCCGCAGCTACGCCGTGGGGCTCGACACCGAGCTCGTCGACAAGGTCTCGCTCAAAGCCTCAGACGAGCGCTGGGAGCGCGCGTTTCAATACATCTCTGAACGCCCCGAGGTCGAAGACGTCGTGGTCAGCGGTGGCGATTGCTACCGTTTGCGGGCGGATCAAATTCGCATCATCGGTGAACGTTTGCTGGCGATGAAGCACATCCGGCGCTTCCGCTTTGCCACCAAAGGAATCGCGATTCAGCCGATGAAAGTGCTCACGGATACCGCGTGGACCGACGCCGTCACCGACATCGTCGACAAGGGCCGCAAGCTGCACAAAGAAGTGGTCATCCACACGCACTTCAACCACCCAAACGAAGTCACCGACATCAGCCGGCGCGCGTGCAACTTGCTGATGGAGCGCGGCATCACCGTGCGCAACCAAAGCGTCTTTCAGCGCGGCGTCAACGACACCGCGGAGGCGATGACGTCGCTGGTGCGGCGCTTGGCGCTCATCAACGTGCACCCCTACTACGTGTACATCCACGATCTCGTGCGCGGCACCGAGGACCTGCGCACCTCGGTTGCGACGGGCGTGCAAGTGGAAAAACGCCTACGCGGCAGCACCGCGGGCTTCAACACCCCCATGTTTGTCGTCGACGCGCCCGGTGGTGGCGGCAAGCGCGACATGCACAGCTACGAGCACTATGACCGCTACACCGGCGTGTCGGTCTACACCGCGCCGTCGGTGAAAAAGGATCAGATGTTTTGCTACTTCGATCCGCTCACGAGCCTGTCCGCGTCTGCACAAAAGGATTGGCTCGATGCCGATCGCCGCACGCAGATGGTCAACGACGCCTTGGCCGTAGCGACGGCACGCGTCATCTGAGGCGCATGCGATGTTGACGCGATTGCGCATGCTGACGGCGGGCGAGAGTCACGGCACTGGGCTCGTCGGGATCTTAGACGGCATGCCGATGGGTGTGCCGGTGCGCCACGAGGCTATCGCCCACGACCTGCGACGACGACGCGTGGTGGCGGGGCGTTCGGCGCGCCAGTCGCTAGAGGCCGACGCGTTTAACGTCGTGGGCGGCATGCGCTACGGCACAACACTCGGCTCGCCCATCGGTGTGATGCTGCCCAACGCCGAGCACGCGCGCTTTGCACACATGATGTCGCCGTGGCCCGTCGACAGTCCCGACGCCGCAGTGACGGTGCCGCGCCCGGGCCACGCGGACCTCGCCGGCGCGCAAAAGTTCAACACCAAAGATCTGCGCAACATCATTGAACGCTCCAGCGCCCGCGAGACCGCCATGCGCACGGCCCTGGGGGCATTTGCGCGCGCGCTGCTTGGCGAAGTCGGCGTCACCGTGTTCAGCCACGTCACGGCCATCGGCAGCGTCGCGTCAAGCGACGACGGCGCGGTGGGCGCGCAGCGGCGTCAAGCGGACGCGGATGCATCCGCGGTGCGGTGTTTGGACGCGACCGCAGCGCAAGCCATGCTCGCGGCGATCGAGGCCGCGCGCAAAGTCGGCGACACGCTCGGCGGCACCTTTGTCGTCGAGGCCTACGGCATGCCCGCGGGCGTCGGCTCGTTTGCGCAGTGGGACACACGCCTGTCCGCGCGCTTGAGCGAAGCAGTGGCGTCGGTGCACGCGACCAAAGCGGTCGGCATCGGTAGCGCGTGGCACGCTGGCGACGCGCCCGGGCGGCAAGCTCACGACGTCATGCACGCCGAGGCCGGTCGCGCGACGCGCACCACAAACCACGCGGGCGGACTTGAAGGTGGCATCACCAACGGCATGCCCATCATTGTGCGCGCCGTGCAAAAGCCCATCGCCACCGTCGCTGGCGGGCTGCCCAGCGTCGACATCGTCACTGGCGAGGACAAGCGCGGCTTGGTCGAGCGCAGCGATACGTGCGCGGTGCCCGCGGGTGCTGTGGTGGCTGAAGCGATGGTGTGCTTGGTGTTGGCAGACGCGCTGCTGGTCACCTTTGGCGGCGACACGCTGCACGATCTCGCGTCGCGCGTGCAGGCGCGCCACGAGCGCGGGTGAGCGCTGCGCATCGCAGCCACCATGCTCGCCACAGCATCGTGCTGCTGGGGCCGCCCGGCGCAGGCAAGAGCACGTGCGGGCCGCTGCTTGCGCGCACTCTCGGCTGGCCGTGCACCGACCTCGACGACGTCATCGCGCAGTGTGCGGCGCTGCCACTCGCGATGGTGTTTGCGCGCGGTGAGCGTGCGTTTCGTGAACTTGAGCTGCACGCCTTAGTGGCTTCGCTGCACGCAGCCCCCAGCGTTGTGGTCGCAGGCGCCGGCGTCGTCGATGGCGCGCGCGCGTGTACGGTGTTGGCGCAGGTGCAGTGCGTCACCCTGCACGTCCCCGCGGCGGTGGCGTTGACGCGTCTGTCACCAAGCTCGCGTCCGTGGCTGCCGCCGCGTGGTCCCCGTGCACAGCTGCGCGCTTACGTCGAGCGTGAGCGTGGCCGACCACAACGGCGTGCGCGCCTCGGCGGGGCGGTGGTGGACGCCAATGCATCGGTTGAGCGCGTCGTTGCCGCAGTCGTGCGGGTGGTGTCGCGAGGCAGCGCGTGATCCACGTTGAACCCACTTTTTAAAAAGCCGAGGTTTTGCGAGGCTCCGCGCATGGCTATCACTCTCCCGTCCGTTGTCGCCTCTTCTGCCGTGCAAGCGCGCCTCAACGCCGCCATGGACCAGCTCGCTGTGGCCGCCGGCGCCGACAGCGTGCTGAGCACGGCGGAACTCGCGGTCATCCCCGACAGCGACGACAAACAGCTGATGTTAGCCATCGTCGACACCGCCGATGCCGCGGACGTGGCCACGCGCGGCGGCGTGTACATCCCAAATCTGCCAAACGACAAACGCGTCGTCCCCCAGGGCCGGCGCTTGTTTGAGGCGCAGGGCGCGACTGCGGCGCTGCCGGTGCAGCTCGCGATGAGCTTGGTGAAGCCCGTGGCGGCCGCGACGTACGTCACCGGCACCGTCACGAAAAACGCGAGCGCGCAGCTCACGTTCACCGACAGCACCGGCCGCGCGATGCAGTTGGTGGAGTCCACGCGCGAAGCGATCCCTGTGGCGTTCCCGGGCAATTGGTTGGCGGGTTTGGCCGCCGATGGGTCAGTCACGTTGCAAGGCGAGGCCAGCGCGGACGGCACGCGGTTTTTTGTCGAGGGGTACGCGCTCAACACCGACGGCAACTACGCACAGTTCACGGCCGGCCGCGTCGACATTGAAAATGCGCCGCGCGTGTTTGTCTGCACGCGCCGCGGTGACGTCGAGATCACAGACCCTGAGCTCGCCAAAAAACTGCTCGCGATGCCGCGGCTGGGCATCATCTTGCCGGGCGCGCCGACGGTGGTGGGCAACCGTGTCACCTACGAGCAAAACCCTGCGGAATTTTTTGGCCTCGCGCGCTTCCGTGCCGGTGTCGCTGCACCCGCGGGTGCTATGGCTTGCGACATGGCGTACAGCGTGATGAGCGGCGCGCCGATGACGCTGCCGACGGCGCAAGCGGACGTCGCTGCGCGCACAGCGCACGGGGGCCGGCTGTGGGCGCGCGGCATGGTTACG
>JAYTVG010000332.1:0-1884 GCA_043744135.1 Deltaproteobacteria bacterium
CGCTTCGTCAGGGCAGTTGTCTAAACGGTCAAGCACGGTGTCGCTATCGCGGTCCGCGTCGGGACAGCCGCGGTTGTCGACGGTGCCGGCTTGCAAAGGACACTGGTCTTTGGCGTCGAGTACGCCGTCTTTGTCGTTGTCGTCTTCGGCGCAGCCGTCGTCGTCTTCGAAGCCGTCTTTATCTTCGGCAGCACCTGGGCATTTGTCGTTGGCATCAAGCACGCCGTCTTTGTCGTTGTCGACGTCGGGGCAGCCGTCTTCATCTTCGAAGCCGTCTTTGTCTTCGGGCTCATCGATGCAGCGGTCGTTGTCGTTGTTGATGCCGTCGCCGTCGCGATCCAAATCCGGGCAGCCGTCTTCGTCTTGGTAGCCGTCTTTGTTTTCTGCTGCGGTCGGACACTTGTCCATGTCGTCGTGGATGCCGTCGCCGTCGGTGTCGGCGACGTCAGGGCAGCCGTCGTCGTCTTGGTAACCGTTTTTGGTTTCGGGGGCGCGCTCGCATTTGTCGGCGTAACCGACCAAGCCATCGTGGTCGTAGTCGGCCGGGGCGCGCCCGCTCAGACGCACGCCCGCGTACATACGGTAGTCGGGGCCGCCGTAGCCCGACGCGATACCAAAGCCGCCGCCCGCGAAGATGTTGACGGGGCCCCACACCTTGTTTTCGACTTCGCCGATGATTTCCAGCGGGTTGCGCGCCGCGGCGTTGTTGCCACGAAACAGCGCGTTTGTGGCCGCGGCACCTGCCACGTTCAAACTCACCTCCGTGGGCGCGTCGTCGACGACGGTGAACAAATAGCCAACAGCGGCGCGGTAGATGAGCTCGTTGCCAAGCGCGAGGTCCAAAAACGTCGTGTCTTGACGAAAGCGGTGTCCGAGGTTGGCGCTGAGCTTCACAGCACCCGTCGACAACGAGAACATGCGCGACGCCGCCATCGTTGGTGTGAAGGTGAACGACTCGCTGCCAAAGAAGTCCGCGAACTGCCCGGTGGGAAGCGTGACGGGCACGAGCACCGCCAAGTCGAGGGGGTTGCCGCTTTTTTGGCGCAAGATGCGCACCTTGGGCTGCAAGCGCAGATCGCCGACGCCAAAGATGCCGAGGTCACTGCCCGCATCCGCTTCCGGCACGCGCGCGGCATCGCGGCGCTGGTACAACAACACCGGCAGCTCGAGCCCCACTTGCACCCAATCAAACGCCGCGATGCTGCCGACCAAGTTGGCGTGGATGCGGTCTTCCACCAGCACGCCGCTGCGCTCCAGCGGGTTGCGCGCGTCAACGACGGTGAACGAGTACAGCGGGTCGTTTTCGTAGCCGAACAACAGCGCCGCGTCCCAGCTCAGGTGGTCGGGCACGCCGCCCCACTCGACGTTGCCCATGCCTTCGGTGTCGACGGCGGGCTCCAAGCGGTGCGCAGGAAAGTGGCGCGCGTGCTTGTCGTGGGCGTGCGCCGACGTGGTCGCAACGGCAGCCAACACGACAGCGAGCGTGATCGATCGAAAGGGACGAGCGAGGGAAATGCAGTGCATAGGTGGGCCTTGCTGAACCGACTTGGAGAATTGGGCAAGTGGGCTTGAAACAACCAACAAAAAAAGGCCCCCAAGCGGGGGCCCGTGCGCGAGCGACCGCGGCTAAAAAATCTTGTAGCCCAGCTGCACCGACAAAATGATGTCGTGGTTGGTGTACGTGTTGCGGCGCGCGATGGCGCCCGCGTCATAGGTCATCAGCAAGTTGGTGCCGATCGAGAGGTTCTGCAAAAACGTATAACTCAGCGTGGTGTTCGACACGCCGACGGTGGCGGCGCCGATGCCGAGCTTGTTGTCGCCTTTGGCATCGATGCGGCCGACGGTGCCAAGCGCTTTGTCGCCCGCTTCGTACGGCGCGCTCAC
>JAYTVG010000333.1:0-1879 GCA_043744135.1 Deltaproteobacteria bacterium
ATCACCGACCACGGCAACATGTACGGCGCCGTCGACTTCTACCAAACCGCGCGCGCCTCAGGCATCAAGCCGATCTTGGGCATGGAGGCGTACGTCACCAGCGTTGTCGGCGACACGCTGCACACGCAACCGGTGCGTGAGAATTTTCACTTGGTGTTGTTGGCGGAAAATAACGTCGGCTACGACAACTTGAAGAAGCTGTCGTCAAAGGCGTTTATCGACGGCAAATACTACTACCCGCGCGTCGACAAACACTTGCTCAAAGAACATAGCGAGGGACTCATCGCGTCGACCGCGTGCCTCGGCGGCGAGGTCGGCCGCTTTACGGCCAAAGGCGAGCACGACAAGGCGCGGCAGGCGATTCGCATCTTTAAGTCGATCTTCGGCGAAAAGAATTTCTTTTTGGAGGTGCAGCCCAACGGCATCGCCAAGCAAAACGTTGTCAACGCGCAGCTCGCACAGTTTTCACGCGATGAAGGCGTGCAGCTGGTCGCCACCAACGACTGCCACTACGTCACGCGCGACCAACACGAAGCGCAAAACATCTTGATGGCGATTCGTCAGCAACTGCCTTGGGGAGACCCGAAGCTGCACAAACATGAGACCGACGCATTTTACATCCGCAGCGGCCAAGAGATGTTTGATCTGCTCAAGGGCGACTACACGCAGGGGTTCGAAAACGCCTGCGAGATCGCACAACGCTGTAACGTCGAGCTCACGCTCGGCAAGTACTACCTGCCGCAGTTCCCAATCCCGCCTGAGTACAACGACGAGTCCGACTACCTCACGCACCGCGCCGTCAGCGGCCTGGCGCGGCGCTTCGCGGAGCTGCCGTATCCCGTTGACCAAGAGCAGTACGGCGCGCGCTTGATGACGGAGCTCGAGTGCATCTTGAAGATGGGCTTCGCGGGCTATTTTTTGATCGTGCAAGACTTCATCAATTGGTCCAAAGACAATGGTGTGCGGGTCGGCCCCGGTCGTGGCTCTGGCGCCGGCTCGCTCGTCGCGTACGCGCTACGCATCACCGACCTAGATCCCATCCCCTACAACTTGTTGTTTGAGCGCTTCTTAAATCCTGAGCGCGTCTCGATGCCCGACTTCGACGTCGACTTTATGCAGGAGCGGCGCGGCGAGGTCATCGACTACGTGGCGAAGAAGTACGGCCGCGAGCGCGTCGGCCAAATCGCCACGTACTCAGGGCTCAACCCTAAAAGCGCCATCAAGGACGTCGCGCGCACCCTCGGCGTCAGCTTCACGGAGATAAACGAGCTCACCAAGCCCATCCCGCCGATCTTGGAAGGCAAAAAGCTCGATTTCGAAACCGCGCTGTCGTACGCGCCCAAGCTCACTGAACTGGCCAAGACCGACGACCGCTTCAAAAAGATTCTCGAGATCGCGGGACATCTTGAGGGACTGTACCGCCAAGCCGGCATGCACGCGGGTGGCGTCGTCATCGGCGACAAACCGCTGGTGGAGTACGTGCCGTTGTTTTCGGGCGGAAACGGCGAGCTCATCACGCAGTTTGACAAAGACAAAGTTGAGGCCGCGGGCTTGGTGAAGTTCGACTTCCTCGGTCTAAAGACACTGGATGTCATCGAATCTTGCGAAAATCTCGTCAACGTTCGCATCGCACGTGAAAATCAACTGACAGGTGAAGAACGCGATAAGGCTCGCAAGGGGCATCCACATGCGATGCGCATGCCGGGCGAGAACATCCCGCGGCTCACTGTGGATTTGCTGCACTTGGATGAAGACCGCGTCTACAAGCTCATCTCCGCTGGCGACACTGCTGGTGTATTCCAAGTTGAGTCTTCCGGCATGAAAGAAATGTGCAGAAAACTTAAGCCAACCTGTTTTGAAGATGTGGTGGCAGGTGTCG
>JAYTVG010000334.1:0-6017 GCA_043744135.1 Deltaproteobacteria bacterium
CATGGTGCCTCCGCCTCCCCCGCCTCCGGTCGGCTTTGCCCCTCCTCCTCCTCCCCCTCCTCCCGGTGGCGCGCTGTCAGCCCCGTCGGCACCGCTGCCCGCATCCGTCGCCGCATCTGTCGCATCCGTCGCGGTGCCCTCAGCCCCCGCGGCGGGCCCGACGCGCACCATCCGCAAGATGGATGCCATCTGCGTTGACGTCGTGCGTCGCACCCACGACTCGGCAACCTTGTATTTGTTTGTCGGCGACACCGGTCCGTACAAAGCAGGTCAGTTCGTGTCGATCGATCCGCACCAGTTCCCCGAACTCAAGCGCTGGCTCGACTTCTTAGAATTTCAAAAAGGCAAAAAGGAGCCGATTCGCAGCTATTCGATGTCGTCGATCCCCGGCGAAAAATGCGTCTCCATCACCGTCAAAGCAGAAGAGTACGACGCCAAACTGCACAAGTACCCGCCGCTGCTGTCACCGCTGTTGGCCTCGGGTGCGCTCAAAGGCCGTGAGTGCGTCATCTCGGGATTCACCGGCGGATATACCATCGCTGACGACATCGCCGACAAGTCAGACCAAATCGTGCACTTCGTGGCTGGCAGTGGCATCGTGCCCAACTACGCCATCTTGAAAGATGAGCTGCGAAAGCCCGAGCGCAAGAAAATTAAACATACGATGATCAACGTCAATAAAACGATTGGCGATATCATTTTACATGAGCAGCTGGTGGCGCTCGCCAAGGCTTACCCGAACCAGTTTGAACTGATCAACCTCGTCACGCGCGAGGATCCGACGCACCTGGGCGCGGGCTATTTCAAAGGCCGCCCAACGACCGACTTCGTTAAAAAATACATCAAAGACCCCAAGACAGCTCGATTTTATGCTTGCGGTGCGGCGATCACCAAGCATCAAAAAGAAGAGGCAAAGGCGAAGGGAACGGAGCCGACCCCACGCTTTATGGAGTCCGTCGAGCACATTTTGCACGAGTTGGAGGTGCCAAAGAACCACCTTAAAAAAGAGGAATTCGGCTAACTCGCGCAACGCGGATCGAGCGGGATTCAAACGAGGCGCAGCAACGCACTACGTTGCCTCGCGCGATTGGTGGATTCGATCGTTCATCTCGCAAGCTCGGCGAACTCGTGCTGCGGGCGGCCGATGAACGAGCGAGCTCATCGACTTTGCGAGATGAACGAGCGAGCTCATCGACCTTGCGAGATGCGCGATTGAGGAGCGCTACGCGCAAATCGTCGATGTGCTGCACGCGCAGTGAAGCGTCCTTGTAAGGGATTTGGCTTCGCACCGTGGATGTTGCAAAGCGGCGGGCTGTCGCTGGATTCGCGCGGATTGACGACGTCGTGATAGCGCAACGTGAGCCCGCGCACGGCGGGCAGACTTGAACCGTGAAATTCAGCTGAGCTTTTTTTTGTGCATGATAGCGTCACTGCGTGCCAAAGATTCCCGCGTACACAATCGTCGTCACCGACCGCGCCAGCAAACGGGTCGTCGTGCAACAACTTGTCGCAGACGGCCCCACCAACGACGAGCGCAGCCTTGTCGACTACCAGTACGGTGAAGATTGGGAGCGCGTCCGAGCGCGCCTCAAGACCAGTGACACCGGCATGGTTGACGTGGTGTTTCGCTGGAAAGATGCCCAAGGCAAGATCGACGTCTTGCATGTGGACGCCAAGCCGGGCGCGCACGTCGACGTGGAGAAGCCCGCTGCGGCGGGTGGCAATGTGGGTCGCTTTCGCGTCGAGATCCAAAACGTGCCCGAAGCGCAGTGGAAGACCGCGGAGGCGCTGGCGTTTTTGGCCCCCACCGTCGACATCCGCGCGGACGCCGGCGGCTGGCACATCAAGTTCACCCCGCACCAGTTCCCGTGCGTGTGCACGGTCGCGGTTGAGGGGGCGACGAAACCCGAGGCGCTGCCGTCGATCCCGTTTCCTAGCAACATGGGCTTTGCGCACGGCACCTTGTACCTCCCGCGCGATCAGTTCGGAGCTGTGCCTGGTGCGCTCATCCGTTTGGGGGTGCGCGGCGCCGGCATGGCGGTGCGGGTCAAGCTGCCCGATGACGGCGGCAAAAAAGCCGTGAGGCCCGCCACGTTTGACCACGGTGGTGTCCCAAACGCGGAGCTCATGACCGACGCTTACGTTCAGGCGAAGTACCAAGAAAACGCCGCGCTCGTGCAGCAGTTCATCGTGTACGGAGCGTAACCATGCAAGTCACCAAAACGCCGCGCAAAGCTAAGCCCGCGCCGGTCGCGCCTGCCGCTGTCACGACCCGCGACGACGTCACAACCCCGCTGCGCCGCGCGCGTGCGACGACGAACGTTCCTAAAAACACCGGTGCCGCGTCATGGTCGCGCTGGGTGGATGTGTTGGCACCGCGCGGTCCGCTGGCGCTGCTTGAGCCGCACGACGTCGACGCAGAGGTCGCGCGCCTGCAAGCGCGAGGCGTCGCCATGCAAGTCATCGGGCAGTCGCAACAGGGCCGGCCGATCCACGCCGCCGTCGTCGGCCACGGGCCCGTGCACCTCACAGTGATGGCCGCCGCACACGCCGACGAACCCGTGGGCACGCTGACGTGCTTGCAGCTGATCGAACGGCTCGCCCTCGACCCCAGCTGCGCGGCGCTCGCAAGCTGCGTCACGCTGCACGTGGTGCCATGCGCTAACCCGGATGGCGCCGTGAAAAACGCGCCGTGGCTGTCGTCGTGGGGCACGCCGCGCGCCCTGGAAGCATATTTCACGCACGTCTCGCGCGATCTGGCGGCCGCTGACGTGGAGTTCGGCTTTCCCACCGCACCGCACGGCAACGCGCGCGTCGAAAACCAAGCGCTCGCGCACTTTTTTGACGCCGCGCGCGATGCTGCCGTCGGCGATGCGCAAGCGGGAATCGCCGGGCACACCAGCTTGCACTCGATGTTTTTGGGAGGCGGCGCGCTGTTTTTGGTGACGGCTGATGGCGTCCGCGAGCCCAACAACCCGCACAGCGAGAAGCTGCGTTTTTTGCTCGACGAATCCGCTCGCGCGGGATTGGCCCTGCACGACAAAGACCGCATGGGACAAAAGGGTTTTTTTCGCATCGGCGCTGGCCTGCAAACTGCCCCCACCGCAGAGGCGATGAGCGCCTTTTTCGGCGGCGGTGGCTTCGCACTCAACTCCATGCAGTACGTCGCGAAACACGGCGCCTGCCCGTTCGCAATCGTCAGCGAGATCCCGCTGGTGTACGACGCACGCATCTCGTCAAACGCGCCTGCTGGCATCAGTCGCGCGGCGGAAGAGGAACGCTTTGCACGCGCGCTGTTGACGATGGCGCAAGGTGTCCGCACGCTGGCGGCTAGCGCAAAAATCGCGGACGGCACGCTCGGCAACCGTTTGGCCGCGATCGAATCGACTGCATCCGCCAGCCTCAACGATTTGTCGCGCTACGGCGATATGCCCGCAACCGAGGGTAATATCGTTGAAAACGACCTCAACCTGCTACGTCGCGAGGCCACGCTGCTCGCCGCGATTGCGGACGGAAATCCCGCGATTGCGCAACGCTTTTCGGCGGTCGTTGAGGCCATCACAACCGGCTTCGCGTTGAAGTTCCCCTCGCTCGAGGTGCAGGTGCGGCTGCAGATTGCTGCGGTGCTTGCCAGCGTGCAGGGCAGCGTTTTTGCCCCCCTGCCGGCCACCACGTTGCCGTAAACGGGAACCGGCGCGCAGATCTGCGGAATTGCGCCGCCAAAACATCGTCCGCAAGTGTATGTCCACTTGCATGCGTGTACGTCTAACCGCCGCCGTTTTAGCTCAGCCTGTCGCCACCGTGGTGACCGACGCCGTCAAAGACGCGACGCCAGCGGTGGCGGCGACCAAGCTCGCCAACGTGTTGTCGCAACCGTTCGCGCTGCCCCAGTGGCAGGGTGCGCTGCCCGCCCTCGATGCCGTCCATGCGGTCGTCGAGCTGACAGCGGCGGAGGCAGCGGACGCGGCCGAGGTGTCGTCGCGTGAACTCGAGCAGACGTTGCGCGCCTTTAAACGCGAGGCCGCGGGTCGTGCAGCGCCGGGTGCGCTTCAGGTGCTGGGGCAGGACGCGTTTCGCTTGGTGGTTGAAACCCTCGCGCTGCGTCAGATCGCGCGCGATCCCGCGGCGAAACCAGCGCGCACAAAAAACGCCGCGCGCAACCACATCGGGCACGTGCGCGCCCACGCCGACAACACCTTGTTGACGTCGTTGTTGTCGTCTAAGCGGCCCGACCGCCACCGCGCCATGCTCGCGCTGCTCAGCGACGATGTCCGCGGTGCCCGTGCAGCGGCCGCGCAAAAGTTAGGTCGTGCACCTCCTAAGGTCGGCGAAGTGCCGCTCGCCCCCTCCGAGCTGCGTGCATTTGCGGAGGTGATAAGCACGCTCGACCCGTCGCACGGCGCGCAAATCCGCGAACGCCTTGCGAGTGGCGCCTCGCTTGACGACGTGCGCGGGCTGCTGGCTGCGCGCCTCATCCCCATCACCGCGCATGATGCGCACGGCGCAGCCCCGGTGCAGGGCGCCGACACCGACGACCGCGCAGGCCTGCGTTTTGACCTCAACTTGAACAAGTGGATGCCACTGGACTCAAGCTGGCGTTACGAGGTGCGCCTCGGCCAACTGTTTGAGTACCAGGTCAAGGGCGTCATCAACGGCGAAGACGAACTGCACGCGCGGCTGTTGGCGTCGGCGATCGACCCGGTGTCGGGCGTGGCCTCGGTGGATGCGGACACCATACGGACGTTTTTGGCGGACCTTGGCGCGTGTATTTTGAGCGACAACCCACGTGTGCGCGCTCTGCTTGACCAGCGGTTCCCATTGATTTTTTCCACCACCGATGGCGGCGACAAGCCCAAGGGTGTGCTGTGGGATCTGCCCACGACGACGGTCGCCGACCTGTTTGCTGCCATGCTCGATGGCGACTTCACGCGCTCGATCGCCAGCGACGCGCAGACCAACCGCGAGCAGCTCGCTGCGCAAACCGCGGCGCGCGTGGCACCCCTGCAAGCCTTGCTCAAAAAGTACCCGGGCGTGCCTCGTCTACACAAACGCGCCCACGGTGCGCTCATCAACATGGGCTTGGCCAACCAATCGGTGGCGGAGATGGGACGCGAAGCTGGCGTGCTGCCGCTGTCAAAGACGCTGCTCACGCCCGACATCCTCAAGGCGCGCTACGCAGACGCTGATCATTTGAAGATGCGTTTTTTGCTCACCGACGACTTCCGCATGCTGGTCTTGTCGGACGCCGACTTCGAGGCTGTCGTGAAAAAGTGGGGCTTTCCGCCCAACCACGAACTGCTGTCGTACAACCGCCCGATCGCTGGCAGCGGCTACGTCACAGTCGACCACGGCCAGATCGTCGCGATGGAAGACGACGTCGTCATGCTGAAGGGCAAGCTTCCTGATGGCTTGCCACCCGCACTCGAGGTGTTGCGCGCCCAAGGCTTCAAGCTCGACGAAGACGGCATCAAAAAGAGCGCGAATGTGCTCGATTTCGAGCAGTTTAAAGATCTCGTCGCCGCGCACGATCTGCCCGCAGCCCCGTCGGGCACGGCGGCGCAGGTGAGCGAAGCACTGCTCACGGCGCCACATCTGCAGCGCCCCGCCCTGGTCGCAGCCGTGGTGCACGCTGCCCTGCACGCCGCCGCGCAGATGCCCGGCAGCGTCGACGTGGTGCGCGCCCGCGCGGTCGAGGCGTTGGTGCCGGTGTTGCAGGAGCTGCACATTATCAACACCTCGCGCAAGGACTTCCGCGAGGGCCGTTTACCGCGCCATCTCAATGAATCGAGCGACCTGCACATCGATGCGTCGCTGGCCGAACATCTTGTGATTTTGGTCGAGCAATCGCTCGCTGCCAATGCGACTGCGGGGACGCCGTGAAGATATCGAAACCTATCACCACGGCCAACACACGTAAGGCCGCCCAGGCGCGCGCCTCACATGCACGAGGCGTCGACGCCACCCAAATGGCGCAGCAAACCACCGACGTCACGCGCGACACCTTTGGCGGCGTCGCC
>JAYTVG010000335.1:0-6012 GCA_043744135.1 Deltaproteobacteria bacterium
TCTGGGTCGATGCCAAAGCGCTCGATGGCGTCTTGCACCGTCGCGATGCTTCCACCCGTCAGCGTGGCGTCGCAGGCACCGAGATACTGCCAATACGACCACTCGTAGCTGCCGATCAGGTACATCGCGAAGTTGCTTAAGACCGCACGCGACAACGGCGATCCGTTTGCCTGCAGGGCGTCGACGATGTCGGGCAACAGCGCTGCGGCTTCGCTTTGGCGCGTGCGCAACGCGTCGCTGCACGCTGGATCGCCGAGCTGCGAGGTCCACGCGCGATAGCGTATGTCGGGTGCCGCAAACGAAATCGGCGCGACGTACGCGACCACACCGTCGACGTCGTTGGGGTAAAAACGCTTGTGAAACACACTGGTCATGCCGCCTTTGCTGTGGCCGGTCGCTATCCATGCGGTCGGGTACAGCGGCTTGAGCGCAGCGACGATGCGGTGATGGTCGGCAGCCGCGTTTTGAATCGTCAGCGGCGTCCAATCCGAGCTGTTGGGTGTGGAGTCCCCGAAGTAGCGTTCCTCGACAAACAGTTGGTTTGCGCCCAACAAGATGGTGAGCTCCTCTTGGTACTCGTCGATGCCCGCAAACAAGTCGTAGCCAGTGGTGGCGAGCACCATCGGCGCTGCGGTGTCGACGTGAAGCAAGATGGCGCGCTGCGTGAACGTCGCGCCCAACGGCTCGTCGTGGCGGACGGGTTGCGTCACGGTCAGATTGAAACGCCGCGTGCCCGCGAGAACTTCGACAGGCACCTCGACCGCAAAAAAACCGTCGATGGCGTTGAGCTCCTCGAGGATGTCGAGCGTGGGCTCGCTTGGATCGGGGGCACTTGGGTCGCTGAGGTCAGACGGGTCGTCGTCGTCGTCACGCGAGTCGCTCGCGTTTGGCGCGCATGCACACATGACGCATGCGACTGCCAACACCACGATGCGCTTGCTTTCGATCATGCTGCAGTGTGGCGCGCCTGACGCAAAGGCGCACGTGTCCGAGGCCACGGCCGGGTGCGCGCTAAAAAACCACACCGACGGCGAGGCTGCTGGAAAACTCCAAGCGCCCGTCGCGCACGCCGATGGCAAGCTCGGTGCGCGGGCTGATGTGCGCGATCGACAGGTCGAGCCCGACGCCAGCGCGCGCCCCCCACAACCCGATGAGCTCGCTGCGTCGATCCTCAAACGCACGCACCAGCAGCGGCCCCGCACCGGCGCGCACGCCCAGCGTGCCCAGGGCTGTGAGCGTTGCTGTGTGGTTGGCGACGAGATCGTACGACATCAAGCCACGCAGCTCGCTGGTGGCAAAGAACTTGGTGACGCCCACTTTGTCGGTACCCTCGTTTTCCCAGCCGCCAGCATAGACACCGACGTCGCCACCGCCACCGACGCCGGGCGCCATCACGCGTGAGAGGTCAAAGCGGTAACCGACGCGCGCGCCGAGCCACGGGCTCACGGTGGTGCCGACGTGGCTCGCGGGGGCGCTGGCGGCGACCTGAAACGGCAACTCGATGCGCACGACGTTATGCTGCAGCATGACGTCGACGTTGTCGACCGCGTCTTGGCCGGCGAGCGCACACAACAGCGCCATCACAAACACGCGGGCACCCGCTGCGCTTGCACCAACGACGCGAAGTGCTGCGTGGTCGACGCGCACGCCGCCGGCAGCAGACTCGGGTCGAGCTCAGCCAAAAACGGATTCAAAAAAAACTCGACGTCAAACGCGGGGTTGTCTGCGAGCGTGTCGCCGAGCTTCGGGTAGGCGCGGATGATGGCGGGCAACACAGCGTCGCGCAGGACCGAGGCGTCATGGCCGCTGCTGTCCCACAGCGTGCGGGCGAGCACGGTGCCGAGGCAGTAAAAGTTGAACGTGTCTTGTTCAAACAGCGCCGTTTTGTTGTCGGAGGCGCCGCACGCATTTAAAAACGTTGAGTCGAGCGTGAGGCCGTCGAGGTTGTCGTAGGTCGCTGCCTCGGCATACGGCCCTTCGAGGTCGCGCCGGGCCGCTTCTGCCTGATAGGGCCCTTGCGCCTGCGTGAAGGCGCGCGCGATGCCATGCGCGTCTTGCGTGACGGCGATCGACACAACGTCGGCGAGACCCTCATCGATGCCTTGCATTAAGCGATTTGAGCGTTTGCGGTCGGCGCTCAGCTTGGCGTTCAAACGGGAGCGCCACACGTCGAGAGCCTCGTCGCGCGCGAAGACGTTTCTAAAAAACAACCGGTGGCCGAACTCGTGCGCGAGCACCGGCAAGCTCATCGCAAACGGCACGCCTTGCTGCACGGTGGTGGTCAGCGTCAGCCAACCATCCAGCGGTGGCGCGTAAGCCGCGTTGTCGCTGGTGAGCAGCGGCACCGGGAACAAGTTCGCGGCGACGATCTCCGAGGTGATGCCGACCACCGCACCTGGCGCGCTGCCTTTGCGGTCACCGGCGTCGTGCGCGGTGGCAAACGCTTGCTCAAGCGCGTGAAACGCCGAAAAAGCCGTCAGCGTCTCGAGGTCCTCCGCCTGCCAGCGCGTGCCGTCGAAGTGCATGCGCGGCTCAAACACGTCGCCACCGTCGCCGCGACAACGCGCGATCATGGTTTTGGCGTCGTCTTTCGCCTCGACGGACGCAGACACCGTCAAACCCGCCATCCGCAACCCACCAAAGACATCAAACAGCGAACCCTTGCCGCGCGCGAGGTCGGTCACCGATGTGAGCACGACGTCGGTGAGGCGCACCCCGTTTGGTGCCGCAGGATCGTCGGTGAGGGCTTCAACCGTGACGGGGCCCGCGATCGGCGCGCACGCCGTGACGAACATGGCAAGACACGCAACGAACGACACGCTGCTCGACACCACGCAGCTGGTACGCAGCCACAGTCCCTGCGCGCGCATCAAAACCTCATCGCTAAGGGCGCCGCGACCGGCTGCGGTGCGGTCGGCGCGGGCAACGCCACGTCGTCTGTCGGCATCTCGCTCACAAACACCACAGCGAGGGGCAACGCGCCAAGTGTGCCGCATGCAGCCATGGCGGGCACGGTGACCCACGACGGGTTGGTGAACGAGCGCGTCACGACGCCGATGTCGCCCGTGGTCGCGACCGCCAGCGGCGAAAACCACAGCGTCGGGTTGGCGACGACGAAGCCGGCACCCGCCAGCGACGGCGCACAACACGCGGCGCCTGCTGCACCCAGCGAGATCAGCCACCACACCGGCTCGCTGCGCTCGATGTCGCCGAGGGCAACGCGGCCGTCCTTGGCGTGCACTTCAAAGGGCACACCGGCGCCGCCGATGCCGATTTGTGCAGGCGCGGGATTGCCGGTGAGCTGCACGCCGTCGACGAACAGCGTTTCGGTTGGATCTTGCGAGCGCACCTGCACCGTGCGCGTGCACGCCGATGTAAGCAGCGCGCACAACAGCGACGCGACCCCAACGCATAGACCGGCCCAGCCCGTCGGATTCATTTTTGCCCGCTGGTTTCATCGAGGCGAAACTGCACCGGCATCACCACGCGATGGGGCACCTCGACATCGTCACCGACGAGGTTTGGGAAGGGCGCCGCCGCCTGCACCATGCGAATGGCCTCGGCGTCGAGCACGTCATGGCCACTGCCGCGCCCCACCATCACCGGCACACCGATGATGCAGCCATCGCGGTCGAGTTCGACGCGCACAATGACGTTGCCCTCCAGGCCCATCTGGACGGCCTTGCGCGGGTAGTGCTTTTGCTTGTTGACCAAAGCGATCGCTTGCTTGCGGTAGGCGCCCGCATCAAAGTGCACGGCGTTTTTGTTCACCTCGACGTTTTTGGGCGCGACGAACTCCTCTTTGTCGGGGTTGCCAAAGGTGGTGTTGCCGACGCGCACTTGCGGTCCACCCGCGTTCGTCGCGACGACAGAGTCCGCCGTCACGCCGGTCACGACTTGCGTCGGCGGCGGTGTGACGACATCAGGCGGTGGCGTTTCGTTGGGCGGCGGCGGTTGGTCGGGCGGCGGCTCGACGAGCCTTTCTCTTTTGGGTTTGGGCGGCTCTGGCGGAGGTGGGGGCGGAGGCGGAGGAGGAGGCGGCGGCGGCATCGCGATCGCCATCACGATGGGCTCGTTTTTCACTTTCGCGGGCGCGTTTGAGCTCGCGGCAAAAAAGAACCCGTGAAACAGCATCGCAAACGCGATCGCTGCAGGCCAAGCGATTTGCCAGCCGTCATCGTTCATCCAAAACGATGCCATCGCCCCAGCGCCGGGGCGATCGTCAGACTGCGGCAGCGGTGGCAATGCTTCAGCCATAAGCTCCTTGTTCACGTCCCCACTGCGACCCACGAACACACGCGGGCGATTGAGGTCGCGCGCATGCTGCTCGTAGCCTAGCGTAGGAAACGTTTCGCAGCACCGGAGGATCTCATGACATTCGACGCCAGCGCACCCGCCGCGAGCGGCAGCGGATTGTTCGGCTTGAGCACGCCCGTCGCTGAGGCGCATGTGGTGTGCATCCCCGTGCCGTTTGAAGCGACGGTCAGCTACCGTGCAGGCACGGCACGCGGCCCCGCCGCCATCGTCGCTGCCAGCCATCAAGTGGACTTGTTTGACGCCGACGTGGGACGGCCCTACGAGCATGGCATCGCGGTGGTGCCGGCGATGCACGATATCGGCGCACTCAACAGCACCGCGCGCGCCGCCGCCATGCGCGCGATCGACGCACAAACACGCGGCGCGGCGCCCGATGCCGCCGACCTCAAGGTCGTCAACGACGCCGGTGACGACGTCAACCGCTGGTTGATCGACCAGACGGGCGACATCTTGCGCGCCGGCAAAATTCCCGTAGTGCTCGGCGGCGATCACTCGGTGCCGTATGGCGCTATCGCGGCGTGCGCGGCGGCGATCGGCGAGCACAACCTCGGCATCTTGCACCTCGACGCGCACTGCGATCTGCGCGACGCGTATGAAGGCTTCACCTGGTCGCACGCCAGCATCATGCGAAACGTCGTCGACCGCATCCCCAACGTGCGTTTGGTCCAGCTCGGTATCCGCGACTTTTCTGAAGCTGAGCTTGACGTCGTCAAAAGCCAACCGGGGCGCGTCGCGACGTACTTCGATGTGCAGCTGCGCCACGCGCGCATGTCAGGCGGCTTTGCGCACTTGGCGGAGGCGATCGCAAACGGGCTGCCAGAAAACGTCTACTTGAGCTTCGACATCGACGGTCTCGACCCCGCCTTGTGTCCCAGTACCGGCACCCCAGTGCCCGGCGGCTTGTCGTTTGACGAGATCATCTGCGTGATGGACGCCGTGGTGCACGCCAAAAAACGTATCGTCGGCATGGACCTCGTGGAGGTGGCCCCCGCGGCCGACGTCGACGATAGCGCGCTGGGTGCGTCGTGGGACGCAAACGTGGCAGCGCGCTTGTTGTACAAGATGATCGGCTTCGCGCTGCTGTCGCGGGGCGTGGGGCGACCTGAGCTGCCGAGGCCGCCTGGCGTGCGCTAGTGCTGGCGTCCTAAAAGTCTACCGAGCGGCACGCTTGCTCGTTCGCTGCGCTAGTCGTGGCCTGCTCAGTCGGTCGCGCCGCTACGGCACGCGCCGCGCGACGGCAGCAGCGAAAATCCACGGCGCGAAACCCGTTACCGAGCTTCGCCACGGCAGGCACTAACGCACTTGCACGTCGACGCGGGCGAAGTTGAGAGCTTCGTCGTAGACCTCGCACGACAACGCGCCAAACTTCGCTGGCACCGGCAACACCACATCGAAACTCTCAGCCGCGCTGTCGGTGATGCCATCTTTGGGATCGAGCGGGAGCCATTCGTCAGCGCCGCTCGCGCAGCGCACCACCGTCAACGGCAACGCCGCGGTCACCTCGAGCGCGACCCGAACGCCGCCCTTGACGCGCGTCGCAGCGGCAGACGCGACCCGTGGCGGCTGGTGGCTGACGGCGAACACTGCACTGGTCTGCGAGACACTGAGCGCGCGCGTGGCGCCGTTGGTCGGCGCGTCATCGACGTCAACTTTGATGCGATAGTTACCGTCTGCCAGGCGACTGGCCTCAAACGA
>JAYTVG010000336.1:0-1875 GCA_043744135.1 Deltaproteobacteria bacterium
GGCCTCGCGATCGGTCGCGACTACTTGGACGCTGACGGCAAAGTCATCGTTGACGTGAAACTTGGCGACGTCGTCACGGTGGTGCTGCACGTAGAAAACAAGCTCGATCGCGCTGTGCAAAATCTGGCGTTGGTCGATCGCTTGCCGGCGGGGTTTGAGATCGAAAACGCGCGCATGAGCGACCGACAGGCGCCGTCCACGTCAGCTGACGCGACCGGCGAAGGCGATGAAGAGCGAGGTGATGGCGACCAGGGCGCCAGCAGCGGCGCTGAAGGTTTTGTCGTCGAGCACATGAACATACGCGACGACCGCGTGGAGTTTTTCGGCGCCTTGCCAGCGCGCGCAAAAGCAGAGCTGCGCTACAGCGTGCGCGCGGTGACGTCGGGGACGTTCGCGGCGCCTGCGGCCGAGGTCGAAGCGATGTACGACCCGACGGTGTGGGCGCGTACCGCATCAATGCCGGTCGTGGTGCGCGGCCCGTGGGCTGCGTTTTTTGAGTGACGCGCGCGCCAACACACCGGTGCGCGCCGCAGCTCGGCGGATGAGGCCGCGCACTTTTGTCGTTTGGCGGCGGGCGCTGCGCAGGTTTGGCATCGGGGCGGCGGTCGCCGCGTTGCTCGCGACGGTGGCGGTGTGGTTGGTGCCGCTGCCGGCGGCGCTCAAAACGCGTCCGTCGACGGTCGTGCTCGATAGGACCGGCGCACCGCTGCTGGTGTTTTTGTCACCCGACGACAAGTGGCGGCTGCCGGTGCGCACGGACCGTGTGGACCCGGCGTTTTTGCGCGCCCTGGTGGCGTTTGAAGACGCGCGTTTTGGCTGGCACCCGGGCGTCGACCCCATCGCTATCGCACGCGCAGCGGCGTCGAACCTGCAGGCGGGGCATACGGTGTCGGGCGGGTCGACGTTGACGATGCAGCTGGTGCGTTTGCTCGAACCCCGCCCTCGAAACGTCACTTCAAAAATCATCGAAGCAGCGCGGGCTGTGCAGCTGCACGCGCGGCTGGGGAGCTCGCAAGTGTTCTCCCTGTACTTGCAGCGCGCGCCTTATGGTCGAAACCTTGAGGGCGTCGAGACTGCGTCGTGGGCGTTGTTTGGCCACTCGGCGCGGGCGCTATCGGCGCCTGAAATCGCCGTGTTGCTGGCGCTGCCGCAGCAGCCCGCGAAGCGAGCGCCGTCGCTGCGTCACGCGCAAGTGTTGCGCGACGCGCGCGCGGCGGTCGCTGCACGCTTGCATCAAGCGGGCGTGTGGTCCGCGCATGACGTCGCTGAAGTGGCAGCGGCGCCTGTGCCGACGCAGTTCCTGCCGATGCCTCGCATGGCGCAGCACGCGGCCGTTTGGCTGCGCGCCCGCTATCCCGACCTCGACGTCATCGCCACCACCATGGACATCGCGGTGCAACGCGTCGTGGAAGCGGTGGTTGCCAGCGAACGCCAGCGCGCGGCCGACAACGGCATCACCGGCACGGCTGTCGTCGTCGTCCAACACGCAACTGGCGAAGTGCGCGCGCTGGTCGGTGGCTACGACTTCATGAGCGACGCGGTCGGCGCACAGATCCCCGCGTTTGCGACCTCCCGCGCGACCGGCTCGACGCTGAAACCCTTCATCTACGCACAGGCGCTGCAAGAGGGGCGCGTGTTGCCCGACACGCTCGTCCCCGACGTCCCGCGCGTGTACGGCGCCTACGCACCGCGCAACTACGACGGCGGATTTGACGGTGAGGTGCGCCTACAAGACGCGCTGTCACGCTCGCTCAACTTGCCGTTCGTCGACTTGTTGCAGCAGCTGGGCACCGAGCGCCTGCTCGGAACGCTGCGCCAGATGGGCGTCAGCTCGCTTCACGACACGCCCGGCACGTACGGGTTGTCCGTTGCAGC
>JAYTVG010000337.1:0-1872 GCA_043744135.1 Deltaproteobacteria bacterium
GTCTTTGAAGATGAGCGCCACCTCGGTGACTTTTTTTGCCATCGCCTTACCCGCGCGCAGGTAGATGGGCACGCCGGCCCAACGCCAGTTGTCGATGAACAGCTTGAGGCTGACGTAGCTTTCGGTGACCGAGCCGGCCTTCACGCCCACCTCTTGTTGATAGCTCGGGATGCGCCGGCCCGCGACCGAGCCTTCGCGGTATTGTCCGCGCACGACAAAGTCATCCATGCGGCCGTCGGGAATCGGTCGCAGCGCTTTGAGCACTTTGACTTTTTCGTCGCGCAGATCATTGCCGGTCATCGTGACAGGCGGCTCCATGGTGGTGAGCGCCAACACTTGAAACAGGTGGTTTTGCACCATGTCGCGCAGGATGCCGGCGTCGTCAAAATAGCCGCCGCGCCCCTCGATCCCAAGCGCCTCTGCGCCGGTGATTTGGATCTGCTCAACGAAACGGTTGTTCCACAAGGGCTCAAACAGCGCGTTTGCGAAGCGAAACACCATCAGATTTTGCACGGTCTCTTTGCCGAGGTAGTGATCGATGCGGTAAATCTGATCCTCGCGCAGATGCTCCAAGCAGTGTTTGTTGAGCGCGCGCGCTGAAGCCAAGTCGGTGCCGAACGGTTTTTCGATGATCACGCGGGTAAACGGTCCCGTCGGCTCCTTGTTGATGAGCCCGTTGTCGCTGAGGGCTTTGATCGCGATCGGAAACGTCGACGGTGGCGTCGAGAGGTAAAATACCCGGTTGCCGGCGACGCCGCGCTCTTTGTCGATAGCGTCGAGACGCTCTTTGAGCGCTTTGTATGCGTTTGGGTCTTCGTAGTCGCCGCCTTGAAAGTACAAGCCCTTTGAAAACTCAGCCCACATGCCGTCGTCGAGCGGACGGTGGCGCGCGAACTTATCGCACCATTCGCGCATCTCGCTGCGAAAGCCCTCGTCGGTGTTGGGCTTGCGTGCGTAGCCGACGATGGCGAACGACGCAGGCAGCAGCCTTTCCGCAAGCAACGAGTACAACGCCGGAACCAACTTGCGTTTCGTCAGGTCGCCCGAAGCACCAAAGATGACGACGGTGCAGGGCTCTGGTAGGCGATCTTGCGCCAAGCCCTGTCGCAGCGGGTTGGCGTCGCGCACTGGCGCAGCGGACGTGGGGCTCGGGGTTGCGTCGCTCATGATTCCTCGTTCGCTGCACGTGTTGCACGTACCGTTTGATGCGGAGACTCAACAACGCTACGTCAAGTGGCCATCTTGGAGGTAGCTGTTGCATTCGCGAACCCTCACCGTGTTGTTCATCATGACCGCGCTGCTCAGCGTGATGGGCGCGTACCTTGGGTCGCGGTTGATTCCGTCGACGTGGACCGGCTCCGCGCGCACCATCGCGTGGGTGGCGTTGGCAGTGGTGGTGGCGATGCAGCCGTTGACGTTTGTGGCCACGCGCGTCGTGCGGGTGAGTCTGTCCGAGCCGTTCGCGTGGGTTGGATTTTCCATCATGGGCCTGTTTTTGGTGACGCTGAGCATCTTGGTACTGCGTGATTTTGGGTGGTTGTCGGCGAAGTTGATAGGCGCGCTCCCCACCGACCCCGGCCGCCGCGATGCGCTGCACGACTTCACAAGCGCCGGCGTGTTGGCCGTCAGCGGTGGCTTGTTTGGGATCGGCCTATGGCGCACCCGCGGCAAACCCACCATCGTCGACGTCACCGTGCCGATAGCCGGCCTGCATGCGTCGCTTGAGGGCTTCAGCATCGCGCAGATCTCTGACGTGCACGTTGGCTCCACCATCAAAGCATCGTTCATCGAAACCATCGTCGCGCAAGTCAACGCGCTCGGCGCGGACCTCGTCGCCATCACGGGCGACATCGTGGACGGCAGCGTCGAAGA
>JAYTVG010000338.1:0-5979 GCA_043744135.1 Deltaproteobacteria bacterium
TCGGCGTGAACGCTGCGTCGCAAGAGGGTGACGTGCGCTCCCACGTCGGCGCGCCGATCAGGCTAGCGGTGACGACGGTGCGCTGGCCTGGCGAGCAGACGTCAGCCGCACACAACAAGCCGTCACCACAAACCACATTGGGTAACGCAAGACCACAGGCGTCGCCGTCACTCGCAATCACGATCGGCGTTTCATTGACGAGGACGACGAACTGATCGCCCGCCACACCGTCAAGCAACAAGAACACCTCGGTGCCGGGCGCGCGGTCAAGCAGCGTCAAGCTCGGGTTCACGACATCGCAGCCGAGCTTCGCTGCAGGCAGCTCGCACGTGCTGCGCAGCTCACCAGAGACCGCGCCCGCGACTGAAAAGCGCACGTTTGATCGCTCGCTCACGACGTAGTGCACCACCACGTCAGCGCCGCCGACGCCGCAGGAGTTGTCGCTGAAGTTTACCGCACCGAAATTGCCAATGAACGGCGAGCCCAACACCAACTCTTGCGCAGCGGCGCACTTTGCGACGTTTGGGTTGATGCAGTTCGCGGTGCCGTCGCTGTCGACGTCGACGCAGCCCTCGCTCAGCGTCGCGTCGCAGATAGCGGTTGTGGCGCCCACGACGCAACCGACACCGGTGCCAAGCACCTCTTGCACCGCGCAAACCGTCACGGCCGGGGGGCCGACGTCGCTGATGAGACACGCACTGCCCGCGGCGGTGTCGCAGGGCCCCGCCAGGCTGCCTGGTACACACACGTCGCCGTCTGCGACAATAACGGGAGCAGCGGCGGTGATGTTGACGACCGCGTCGCTGACGGTGCCGTCGTTGCCAGTTTCAAACAAGCACAGCACGTAGCTGCCGACGTCGATCGCGCGTGCGATCAGCGGGCAATATCCGGTGCCGCCGTCGTCGTCGCTGACAAGCACCACGTTGACGTCTTGGGCGTCATAGAGGTCAAAGTGGGGGTCATGGGCAATCTCAGGCAGTTCGCAGGCGGGATTGTTGGCGCGCGCTTCAAGCAGCGCACCCGGCTCCGTCACCTCAAACGCCACGCAATCGCGGTCGCCGTTGAACGTGATCGAAAAGGTCCCCGTGTAGGGCAGCACCACCGGGGTCGGGTCGTGCTCGTCGCCAGCCTCGTCATTGGGGTCTCCCTCGCCCTCTCCCTCGCCTTCGCCTTCTCCCTCACCTTCCCCCTCACCTTCGCCTTCACCCTCGCCTTCACCCTCGCCCTCACCTTCACCTTCCCCTTCGCCTTCACCTTCGCTGGCTGCGGGATCCGATGGCGCGGGCGAACACGAGCACAGCCACGCGCAAGCCGACGCGAGCAGGATAACCAAGAGTGACGACGTCCGTAGCATGAGAGCTCCTGAAATGATGGGCCGAGGTTGTGTTAGGTATCGGCGGCGCGCAACCCCGTTGCGTACCTTATGCCGCTGCATCAGTCATCAGGTTGATGTCCACTGTCGCCATGGCCGCTGTCCCGACGCGCGCCGAACTCGAGCTTTGCTGCGCGCTTGCCGTCGACGCTGGCGACGCTATCTTGCGGGTGCGCGATGAAGCCCGAAACACGGCCGCGCTCAAGTCCGACGAAAGTCCCGTCACGCTCGCGGATCTGGCCGCTGACCGCGTGATTCGCAGTGGCCTCGCCCAAGTCGACGGCCTGGTCGTCACCGAAGAGGATTGGCGCGGCGGCACCATCGGCGCGCGGCCCCGCGTGTGGTGCATCGACCCGCTGGATGGCACGCAGGATTTCGTCAGCGGCCGCGACGACTACGTGGTGCAAATCGGCCTCGCCGTCGATGGCGTGCCCGCGCTCGGCGTGTTGTATGCGCCCGCCACCAGCACGCTGTGGCGCGCGATCGTCGGGGACTGTTGCGAACGCGTCGATGCGGACGGCACCGTGCACGCGCTCAGCGTCCGCGAGCGTGCGATGCGCGGGCCCCCCCGCATAGCGCTGAGCGTCGCGCACCCAAGCCCCGCCGTCGACGCGGTGGTGGCGGGCCTGGGCGGCGTGGTGGTGCCGCGTGGATCGGTCGGCTTGAAAATCGGCATGATCGTGGATGACGTCGCCGACGCGTACCTAACATCGAGTCGCCACATCAAAGTGTGGGACACGTGCGCGCCCGCGGCGGTGTTGATGGCGGCCGGCGGCATCGCACGCTCACTCGATCAAACGGCGCTGCGCTACGACCTTGAGCCCGCGCACCACGCCGGAATGTGCGCGTGGACGCCGGCCGCGGCGCAGGCGATGCAGCAATCTCTCGCGGCGCTCGTCAAACTTCACCGCCCGCGCTAGCGGTGTCACGGCACGTGTTGTTACAGTGCGCCGCATGAATGCACTGCTGCCTCGACTGGGCGTCAACATCGATCACGTCGCCACCGTGCGCCAGGCGCGCCACGCGGCCTATCCCGATCCAGCGCATGCCGCGATGCTGGCGGAGCTTGGCGGCGCTGCACAGATCACGCTGCACTTGCGCGAGGACCGCCGCCACATCCAAGATCGCGATCTCGAGATCTTGCGCAAGACCATCAGCACCCGTTTGAATCTAGAGATGGCAGCAACGCCAGAGATGTTGCGCGTGGCGTTTGAGGCGCGCCCTCATACGGTGACGCTGGTGCCTGAACGTCGCCAAGAGGTGACCACAGAAGGGGGGCTCGACGTCACCGGGAACAAAGATGCGCTCAAGCGTATGATCCAAGAGCTGCAGGCCGCCGAGATTCACGTCAGCGTGTTTGTCGATCCCGACCTCGAGCAAGTGCAAAGTGCCTTTCGCGTGGGGGCAAACGCAGTCGAGCTGCACACCGGCCGCTTTTGCGATGCGAAGACCAAAGATGACCGCGATGAACAACACCGGCGCTTGGTGAATGCGGCGAAGACCGCGGTAAAATGCAAACTCGCTTGCTACGCGGGGCACGGCATCCACTACGACAACGTTGCTGCGATAGCGTCCATCACCGAGATCGAGGAGCTCAACATCGGCCACAGCATCGTGGCGCGCGCGTTGATGGTGGGCATGAAGGAGGCCGTGCAGACCATGCGCGACTTGGCGTGGCAGGCGCGTCGCGACGCGCTCACTGTGCGCTAGCTAGTGCTCCGCGATCCAGTCAGCACTGACGTTCGCGGCGCACCAAACCTTCAGCGGTGAGCGCCAGCCTCAGCGCATCAAGCCGTCGATGTCGATGGCCAGGCCCCGCAGCGCGTCCAGCAGCTGCAGCAACGGGAAGCCCAGCACCGCGTGCAAGCTTCCCTCGACGTGCGCGATCAACTGCGCACCGCGGTTTTCGCTTTCGTAGCCGCCACACGACCCGCGCCCCTGCGCGCTGCGTGCGAGCGCATCGGCGACGTCAGCACCAAAAGCACGAAACGTCACCAGCGCACTGTCGTGCACGCGGGCCAGCACCACGCCATCTTTCACGACACACGCCGCCGGGTGAAACGTGTGGCAACGCCCCGCCATGCGCAGCAGCAACGCGCGGTGGTCGTCGTGGTCTTTGGGTTTGTGCAGGGCGGAGCCGTCGTCGAGCACGCCGACTTGATCACCACCGATCACGTAGCGGCCGGGGTGCCGCTTTGAAATCACCGTCGCTTTCGCCACCGCGAGCAGCATGGCGCGCGCTTGGGGTGCCGCCGTGCCGGCCCCGATGGCATCTTCATCGAGATCGGCGGCGTCCACGTCAAACAGCACGCCTGCGGCAGTGAGCAGTTGCTTGCGAATGAACGAGTTCGACGCCAGCACCAACCGTGTCACACGTCGTCGCCCATCATGGCGTGCAATGCGACCGCGAGTTCGCCGGCGAGCTTCGCGTTATTTTCCGCGAGCGCGATGTTGGCCTCGACGGTTTTGCCTTCGGTGAGCGCTTCAAGGCGCTGCAGCAAAAACGGCGTCAAGGCCTTGCCGCGAATCTGTTGCGTCTTGGCTTGCGCCAGCGCGCTCGCGATGGCGCCGTCGACTAATTCTTGCGGCAGCGCAGCGTCCGCGGGAATGGGATTTGCGACCAGCAGGCCCACGCTCGGGTGCACCCGCCAATGCGCGCGCACCACGCGTGCGAGCGTTTGCACGTCGTCAACGCGCAACGCCAACGGCACCGCACTGCCCTGGGTATAAAACCCTGGCAGCGTGTTGGTTTGGTAGCCGATCACCGGCACACCCAGCGTTTCGAGGCGCTCGATGGTTTTGGGCAGGTCCAAGATGGCCTTGACACCAGCGCTCACGACCACCACCGGATAGCGTTGCAGCGCCGTCAGGTCTTGGCTTTCGTCAAAGCTCTCATTTGCGTCTCGATGCACGCCACCGATGCCGCCGGTTGCAAACACGCGGACCTTGGCGCCGGCAGCGAGCGCGCACGTGGCGGACACAGTGGTCGCACCAGTCATGCCGAGCGCCATTGCAGGCCCAAGGTCGCTGGCGTTGAGCTTCAGCACGCTGTTGTCGGTGCCCGCGCGCGCGATGCGATCCAAGTCGTGGTCGGTGATGCCCGCGCGCAGCTCGCCGTCAATCACCGCGAAAGTCTTGGCTTCGGCACCGGTCGACGCGATGGTGCGCGCAAGCTTCCACCCAAGCTCGACGTTTTTTGGAAACGGCAAGCCAAAAGCGTAGATGGTGCTCTCGAGCGCAACCGCGGGGCGCTTTTTCATGCAGTGAAGATGACGCACCACGTGCGCAGGTCAATCCGGCAACCCCCGGGCCTGTGCGGTGCTTGCCCAAACGTTATGTTCTGCCGTACAGCAATGACGGCATGGCGCGTCATCGTTCATCTTGCAGGGTCGAGGAGTTATTTTCCGTGACGTGGACGTGAGCATGCGACGGTGCCCAGCCCGATGATGGACGCATTCATCGCCGACAGCAGCTACGTCGGCATTTTCGTGTTTTTGGTGCTGACGGGGCTCGGGTTGCCGCTTCCCGAAGAGCTCGTGATCGTGACGTCGGGCGTGCTGTGCGCTGATGGGCGCTTGAGCGTCGTTTTCACCTTGGTGGCACTGTTGGCGGGGTGCTTGGTTGGCGACGCCGTGGTGTACGCAGTGGGGATGCGCATCGGCGACGGCGTGGTGCGACGACCTCGACCGTGGATGCCCAAGGTCGACCCCGCGCGCCTGGCGCAGATGCAAGCGCTGCTCGCGCGCCACGGCTTTAAGGTGCTGTTCGCCGCTCGTTTTTTGGTTGGCCTGCGCTTTTTGGTCTACCTCGCGGTCGGCGCCTCGCGCATGCCGTTTCGGCGCTTCATGATCATCGACACCGCGTGCGCCGCTTTCGTCATCGGCGCGTTTTATTCGCTGTGTTTCTTTTTGAGCCAGCGCTACGGCGACGCGATTTATGGCTGGGTGCGCACAGGAGAATTTTTGACCACTGCGACCGTGGTGGTGCTGGGCGTGGCTGCATTGATGTTCGTGCGCTGGCGACGCAAACGCGCGATCAAAGCCGGCCCGCCCACGGTCGGTTGAGTTTGAACTGCTCGCGCCGACCTCAATAGTCGACGACAACGCCGTTGTAGGTGCGCACGGTGTTGCCGCTGGGGACGCCGATGGCCACCCGCCCAACGTGCGCGTTGTTGTACGGCCGGGGCTGGTACAACGACAAGGCGTCCCAGCCATCCGCGCCGGTGCCCCACGTGAGCCCGTGACCGTAGTTTGCCGAGTCGTCAAAGGTGCCGACGCGCTCCGTGCCTGTGGTCAAGTTGAAGTTGTGCAAGCTACTGCCGCCATAATTTGGCACCCACAGCGTGCCGCATGCGTCGACGCCAATCGCATCCATCCACGGGAAATCCGAGCTCGCAAACGTCGCCACCGCAACCAACGGGCCGGACGGCAACAAGTCCGCGTCGAGCGGCACCGCCCACACCGTGTCAGAGATGGTCGCGATGTACATGATGGTGCTGTCGAGGTTGAAGTCGATGTCGTGGGAGTTGATGTTCAAATTCTCGAGCACCGGCTCGGTGGCTCCGGTGTCGAGGTTGACGCGCGTGACACTGCCGTAGCCGGTGACGT
>JAYTVG010000339.1:0-5976 GCA_043744135.1 Deltaproteobacteria bacterium
GTTCGATTGACGAGGCGCTGCTTGACGCGGTCGACAATGGCACGTCGATGTGTTTGCCCGCGTTACTGCGGGGCTGAGCGCGGCTCGGTTCGCGACCAAGGCGTGGCGCTTGGTTGCGCACGGCCAACCCGGTTAGGTCGATGAAACTACTGTGCTCGCCGCCCAACGTCGGCATTGCATTGTTCCTGCCGTGCTCGATGCATTGCAACGTTCATCTCCCGGGGGGCCACGCATTGCATGCGGGCGCCAGTCTCGGCGACACTGTGCATATGTCTGTGGCTGTTGCCCCGCCGTACGCCCTCATTGTTGACGACTCGGCCTCCGCGCGCGCGCAGGCGAAAAACGCGCTCGAAGAGGCCGCCGCGTCGCTTGGGCTAAAACTCGTGATCGACGAGGCCGCCAGCGGCATGGAGGCCGTGCGAGCGCTCGCGACAAATGACGTCTGCTTGCTGGTGGTTGATTTGCACATGCCGGACATGACGGGTCTTGAGGTGCTGAGCTTTTGGCGGTCACGGCCGCGGGGGGAGGGGCGAGAGTATCGCGCCGTCGTCGTCAGCAGCGACGTGTCGCCACGGGACTGGGAGCGCGCGCAACAACAGGGCGCCCGGTGTTTTTTAGACAAGCCGTTGTCCGCCGAAGCGCTCGCAACCGCCCTGGCGGGATTTTACGCTTCGCCAGTCGCCGCGCAAACCGGTGGCACACCATGACGCTCGACCGCGCCCAGCGTGAGTTTCTCGCGGAGTCTGCTGAAATCGTCGACCACCTCAGCGCTGGGCTCGCCGAGATCGATCGTCAACGCAAAAGCGGGCCGCCAAGCCCTGCCAAAACCAACGAAATATTTCGCTACGCCCACTCGCTCAAAGGGCTGGCGGGCATGTTTGGCATCGATGCCATGAGTCGCTTGGCGCATCAGCTCGAGACCTTGTTTGATGGGTTACGGCTCGGTCGTGTCGTGCTCACCGACGACACCATGGAGTTGGTGTACGCGTGCACCGATCTCTTCGCGCGCTTGTTGGCGGACCTCAAAGACGGGCGCGAAAGCGATGCGGCAACAGTCGCAGCCATCACGGCTCGGCTGGCGACCGCGAGCAAGCCACGGGCCGGTGCGCAAAGCGCGCAACACGGTGAGCTGCGCCTCGCCCCCGAGGCGTTGGCGGCGCTCACCGAATACGAGGAGCATCGGCTCGCCGAGAACTTGCGCTTACTCGTGCCGGTTTGGCGGGTGCATGCGCCGCTCGCGCTGGCGTCGTTTGAGACCGAGCTGACGCAGCTCAACACCGTGATCGCGGAGGTCGGCGAGATCATCACGACCCTGCCGTCTACCGACGACACCGGAAAGTTCATCATCTTCGACATCGTGTTTGCAACCAGTATCGCAAAAGAGCAGATCGCCATGCGCGTGTTGCCGCTCGGCAACTACGCAGTCGAGCGCGTCGACGGCGCACCGGTGCTCAAACGCGCGGCACCCTCGCTGCCATTGAACCTCGCCAACGACGACGACATCGCCACGCTGCATCAAATGTCTGACACCGTTCGCGTCGACATCCGCAAGCTCGACGAGTTGATGGGTATCGTCGGTGAGTTGGTGCTCGCGCGCGGTGGCTTGGCGCGCGTCACAAACGAACTCAAGTCTGAGATCGGCTACCAGGGTCTCGCGGTGGATCTGCATCGCTTGGTGCGCACGCTTGAACGGCGCATCGTCGACCTGCAGACCGCCATCATGCAGGTACGCATGGTGCCACTCGGTCAGGTGTTTGAACGCATGGCGCGCACCATCCGGCGCACCGCGACCACGCTTGGCAAAGAGGTCGAGTTTGACGTCGTCGGTGAAGAGACGGAACTCGACAAGCTGATCGTGCAAGAGCTCGTGGATCCGCTGATGCACCTGGCGCGTAACGCCATCGATCACGGTATCGAAACACCCGAACTGCGTGTCGCGAATGGCAAATCTCCCGCGGGAAGGTTGCGTGTGGTGGCGTTTCCGCGCGGCAATCACGTCATCATCGAGGTCAGCGACGACGGACGCGGCATCGATGAGGTCAGCGTGAAACGCACCGCACTTGAGCGAGGTGTCGTGGATGAAGAGCACGTCGGCCAGTTGACGCGCGGTGAGGTCTGGAACTTGATCTTCGCACCGGGCTTTTCGACGCGCAAAGAGGTCACGGAGACGAGTGGACGCGGGGTCGGTCTTGACGTCGTCAAGACCAACGTTAGCAAGATGTCAGGACTGATCGATGTTGAAAGTCAGCCTGGTCGCGGCACCAAGTTCACCATCACCCTGCCGATCACGCTGGCGATCATTCAAGCTGTCATCATCCGTTGCGCGGCGCGAGTGTACGCACTGCCGCTCGCAAGCGTTCTTGAGATCGTTGAAGTTCAACAAGCAGATCTGCGGCGGATCGAGGGCAAAGAGATGCTCGAATTACGTGGGCAGACGCTGCCGGTGCTGCGCCTGGACGGTTTGTTTCATCCTGGCGAGGGCAGCTTGTCTCAAAGCGTGGATGGCGCCGTCGGGTTTGCGGCCGTCGTCGGCTTGGCGCAGCATCGCGCAGCGTTGCTGATTGAAGACGTGCTGGGGCAACAAGATATCGTGATCAAGTCGTTGGGGGCGTTTTTGGGGCGGGCGCGCGGCATCGCGGGTGCGACGCACTTGGGGGACCACGAGACCATCTTGGTGCTCGACGTCGGCGCGCTCGTCAGCGAACGGTTGATCTCAGATGACGGTCGAACGCGCACCGTCGCTGCCTAGGAGGATTCGGTGGCGCGCGTGAAGGTCTTTGGCAGTACGGCATTAGGGGGTGTGAATGGACTTCAAAAAAACCCAGCAACGCATCAAAGACGAGCGCAATCGCACCCGCCCCCCGACGGTGGTTGGCGCCGCAGCGGTGAGCGACGACGTGGCACCGAAATTCAATCGTTCATCTCCTAAGGCCGATGAATTCACGGCAGCCGAATCTGTCGCGATCGACGTCGGCGCGACCGACGTCGACACGACCGACGTCGGCGCGACCGACGCAGGCACGCGCGGCTCGCAGGTTCACGGGCTGGTCCAACAGACGCATCATCCAAAGCGCGGCCCCTCACCATTGCGCGTTGATCCGCTGCAGGAGTTTTTGGCTTGTTATGATGTCGGAGCAGACGTGGCCGAGGACGCGGCGATGGAGCCGCTTCGCGTCGAACACCGGTACCTGTCGTTTGACCTCGCTGGCGAGCACTACGCCGCATCGATTATGGAGATCCGCGAGATCTTAAAGCTCGTGCGCCTCACTGAAGTTCCGCGCGCGCCTAAAGAAATTCTGGGCGTGCTGTCAAAACGCGGCGTGGTGATGCCCGTCGTCGACCTTGCGTCGCTGCTGTCGCTTCGAGCAGCGGATCACAGCGTCGGTCAAGAAAACCGCGTGCTCGTGATCGGCGAGGGTGATCGCACGGTCGGTTTGCGGGTCGATCGTGTACGTCACGTCGTGCGACTGCACGCGCACGACATCGAAGCGCTTCCGCCAAGCCTCAAACAACACCACGTGCCGCTGCTCATCGGCCTTGGCCGGGTGCCCAGCGAAGCCACCGATCGACGCGACGTGGTGATCTTGCTGGATCTCGCGGCCGTCCTCGTCACGCTCACGGAACTGTTGTGTTCTCCCGGCAGGTCCACTGACGCCGGCACCGACCGGCAGCGGCCGGGAGCGCGTGCATGACGGACACCAACCAACCTCGGGCCGGCAATTTCACTGCTGCTGCCCCCAGGTCGATGAAACTCAAGGCGGTGGGTGCGTCGCAGGCGCTTGATCCCGACGAAGAGTTTCGGCTCGCGACCTTCGTCGTCGGCGACGACCTGTACGCGATCGACATCATGAGGATCAAAGAGATCGTCAGGCCACTGCCCATCACAGCGGTACCAAAGGCCCCGCCGGGAATGGTTGGCGTGGTGGACTTGCGCGGCAGCGTGTTTCCGATGTTCGACCTGCGCGCGCGCTTTTCTCTGCCTGCGCGCGCTGCGAGCGAGTTGCCAAACGTGCGGCAAGTGATCGTGACCCTCGATGGCCGTTTGTTAGGCCTGGTGGTTGACCATGTGCACGACGTCATCAGCGTCAAGCGCTCGATGGTGCGGGTGGGTGAGGGCGTGCTTGAGGGCGAATCTGCCAACGCGTTTTTGGGTGTCGTCCCGGTCGCGCGCGCCGGCACCGCCGAGCGCCTCGCGCTGTTGCTGAACTTGCGGCGCGTGTTGCGGGGGGCGCATACCTTCGGCGTCGACGCGCTGCTCACCGGCACCAACCCCACCATCGTGCCGACGACGCTGCCGACGGCCGTGGATCGTGAAGGATCGTCGTGAGCGGTCGCGTCATCTTTTGTCCGTTGTGCAATGCGCGCTACGAAGTTGCCCACGACGTGCTCGCGGATGGCGGTGTTTTATTGTGCGGCACGTGCAAGCAGGCCACCCGCTTGGCCGCGGTTGACGGCGAGGCAGCACAGCACGCGATCGACACCGCGCCCGACGCGCGCGTCGCCCTGTCGGACGCGATGCAGCCACGTGTCGTCGTTGGCCACGACGTCCCGGGGTCTGCCCGCGTGGTCGCTGCCGAGTTGCGCAGTGCCGGTTTCGCCCCAGTGCTTGTGCGCCGCGGCGAGCACGTGTTGGCGGCTTGCGATCATGCGATGCCGACGCCCGCGCAATGCGCGGTGATCGACGTTGGTGTGCCCGGTGTGATGGCGTTTGAAGTCATCGAGCAACTTCGCGGGCAGGCGACCACACGCACCATGCCCATCGTGCTGTTGGCGAGCGTTTATGAACACACGCGCTACAAGCGCAAGGCGACAAACCTGTACGGCGCCGACGCGTACCTGGAGCTGCACCACGTACCCGATCGGCTCGCGCAAGTCGTCGCTGCGCTGCTTGCGCGCGCGCCGCTGCCCAGTGAGCGCCTGCAAACGCCGCTCGAGCGCGCCCGCGCCGCTGGCTTACGCCCCCGCGCGCCAGTCGACGATCCCACAGCAGCGCGGGCGCTTGCGCGTCGCTTGCTGACGGATGTCGCGCTGTATCACGGCGACGAGGTCGCGCAGGGTGTCAAGGCTGGCGACCCGTTCGCGACGTTGACGCTGCCGATGGCCGCCGCACAGGAATTGTTCACCGCCGCGTGCGACCACATCGATGTCTTTGTGGATGAACGCCACCAATTCGCGCAGCGTCTGCTTCAGCGTGTCGTGGTCGCGACTCCCGCAATGGCCGGCTTGTGACGACAACGACCACCGACCTGCTCGATGCGCTGCGCGGCGCCGTTTCGGTCGATCGCGTGTTGTTGCCGCGCATCTACGAAGCGATCGGTGACGACGATCCGGCGTTGCGCCGCGAAGCGCTACGACTGTTGCAGCGCGTCGAGCAAACCGACGAGCTGTTGGCCGTCCTCGAGATGGCGTTGTGTGACGTCGAAAGCCTGCCCCGGCGTTGTGCCGCGATGCAGGCGTTAGCGAACGCGGGCGAACGTGCGCTACCGCTGTTGACGCGCCTCAGCGGTGACCCCCGCGCTAGCGTGCGCCGCTTGGTTGTCGACGTGCTCGCGCTCGCGAAGCTGCTGCACGCACCGGCGATCTTGGCTCAGCTCGCGCGTGATCCGCAGTCCGCGGTCAGGGCCGCGGCGCTTGAGGCCTTGTCGAGAAGCGGCGCCGCGCGGGCCCCAGCTATCTTGTTGGCCGCGCTCGATGACGTCGATGCGCACCCGACTGTGCTGTTGGCCGCCTTGCTTGGTTTACACCACATCGGTGTCGTCCCTGCGGCCTCGCAACTCAAGCCGCACCTCGACAACCCGATGACGGCGCCTGGTGCGCTGCGTTTGCTCGGCCAAGCGGGCGAAGTGCAGACGCTGCTAACCTCCCTCGTGACCTCGACGGGGTCGCGCCAAAAGGCGGCCGTGCTTGGGCTAAACGATGCGCTCGCGCTGCGGCCGCCACCGCTATCGCTTAGCGAGCCTGCGGTGCTGTCGGTGC
>JAYTVG010000340.1:0-5961 GCA_043744135.1 Deltaproteobacteria bacterium
GGTGCGCCGCCACAGACCTGCACAAACTCCGAACAATGCCCCGGCCTTCTCGTGTGTGATGGTTTTTCGGACCGATGCGTGAACCCCAACGGCGGTGAAGGAGAAGGAGAAGGCGAAGGAGAGGGCGAAGGAGAGGGAGAAGGCGAAGGAGAAGGAGAGGGAGAAGGAGAAGGAGAAGGAGAGGGCGAAGGAGAAGGAGAGGGAGAAGGCGGGCCGCTCGACATCAGCGGCTACCTCCTCAAAAACCGCCAGCACGACCCCGTCCAGCAGGCCGCGGTGTTTCCTGACGGCTCGCTGTTGTTTCCTGGTGACGTCGTTGTCATTGGCAGAGACGCGACCATCGATGAATTTGAGGCGGCGTGGGGCGTGTCGTTGGGCGCAAACGTGCTGTACTTCGACGGCACCGCAGGCTCCTCGGGCGTGCCCATCATCAACGGCAGCGAGAGCTGGGATCTCACGAACGCCGCTGATGTGCTTGTCGACGGCACCACCATCACCTCGAGCTCTGGTGACAGTGTGCAGCGCACCAGCAACGGCCCGGCGGCGAGCGCGAGCAGCTGGACCGTGGTGCCTGACGTCGACGCTACCCCCGGCGTCACCGAATTGCCTGCGGGCTCGGGGCTGCGCATCTCCGAGTGGAGCGACAAGACTGGCAACGGCGAGTTTTACTACGAGTTCATCGAGCTGTCGTACCTGCCATGAACACGGACGCTGGCGTGCGCGAGTTGCGCTTGTTTATCGACGGCGCCTTTGTGCCAGCGTCGTCGGGCGAGCTGTTTGACGACGTCAATCCCGCGACGGGTGCGTTGTGCGCGCGTGTGCATGCAGCAAACACCAACGATGTCGACCGCGCGGTATCCGCCGCCAAACGTGCGCTGCAAGGACCGTGGGGCGGGTTGTCAACCCAAGCGCGCGCAGACCTCTTGGACGCGATTGCCGCGCGCATCGATGCACGGCGCGCCGAGTTTTTGCGCGCGGAGATCGACGACACGGGCAAGCCTGCGTCGCTGGCGTCGGTGCTCGACATCCCCCGTGGTGCCGCCAACTTTCGCAGCTTCGCGACCATGTTGCGTGCGCTGCCGCAAGAGGCGTTTGAGCAAACCCTCGACGACGGCACGCACGCGCTGCATCTGGTGGTGCGGCAGCGCCTCGGCGTCGTCGCGGTCATCTGCCCGTGGAATTTGCCGCTGCTGTTGATGACGTGGAAGGTGGCGCCGGCGCTGGCGGCTGGTAACGCGGTCGTCGTTAAGCCGTCGGAAGAAACCCCTCATACGGCAACGCTGCTCGGCGAGGTGATGAACGAGGTGGGCGTGCCGCGCGGTGTCTACAACGTGGTGCACGGCTTTGGTGCCGGCGCCGCAGGTGAGGCCCTCGTTAAGCATCCCGACGTCGCTGCCATCACGTTTACCGGCGAGACGCGCACCGGTGCGGCGATCATGAAAGACGCGGCGCCGCGCACCAAGCGCTTAAGCTTTGAGCTGGGCGGCAAAAATGCCGCCGTGATCTTTGCGGACTGTGACTTTGACAAAGCGGTCGCTGGCACGCTGCGCTCGACGTTTATGAACACGGGCCAAGTGTGCTTGTGTTCGGAGCGCATTTACGTGCACCGATCGATCTTCGATCGCTTCACACACGCCATGGTCGCGGGCGCTAAGCGCTTGGTGCTCGGCGACCCTTACGCGGACAGCACCACCACGGGTCCACTCATCTCAGCCGCACACCGCGACAAAGTGCTGTCGTACTACGCGCTCGCTCGACAAGAGGGCGGCGAGGTGCGCGTCGGTGGCGGCATTGCCGAGGTTGCCACAGCGTTTTCTCAGGGCGCATGGATCGCCCCCACGCTGTGGACGGGACTGCGTGCGGGCGCGCGCGTGCTCACCGAAGAGATCTTTGGGCCGTGCGCGGCGCTGGTGCCGTTTGACGAGGACGACGAGGCGGTAGCAGCGGTCAACGCCACCGACTACGGCCTGTGCGCGGCGCTGTGGACGCAAGACCTGTCGCGCGCGCACCGCGTGGCGCGCGCGGTCGACGTTGGCATGGTGTGGGTGAACAGCTGGTATCTGCGCGATTTGCGCGTGCCGTTTGGCGGTACCAAGCTGTCGGGCGTGGGCCGCGAAGGTGGTCGCGCGAGCTTCGATTTTTACGCAGAACCGAAAACCATTTGCTTTAAGCAACAGTGAGCGATGCCCCCGATGTCTAACAGCAGCACGCCGATCGTCCTTGTCGACCGTGCACCGGCACTGGCGCGCTACCCACACGGCCGCGTCGTCGGCGACACCGTTTACGTGTCGGGGGTGTCGTCGCGGCGCTTGGACAACACACACGCAGGCGTGAGTGTGGACGCAGCAGGCACCACCGTGCTCGACATCAAAGCGCAAACACAAGCGGTGCTGGAAAACATCCGCGCGATTTTGGCCGCTGCGCAAGCGGATCTCAGCCACGTCGTCGACATCACGGTGTTTTTGGTCGATATGAACGACTACGCGGGCATGAACGAGGTCTACAACACCTTCTTCAACCAGACGGACGGGCCCGCACGCACCACCGTTGGGGTGCGACAGCTGCCACACCCAAACTTGCTGGTGGAGATGAAGGCCATCGCGGTGCGACCGGCGTCTTAGGGCGCAAACGACGACGTGCACACGCCAGCGACGCAGTCGACCTGCGCGGCCGTGGTGGTCTGCGTCGCGCCGCCGTCGTCCACGGTCGGTGCCGCGACGCAGTCGCACACCTCAAAAAAGCAGCCCTCCGCGTCGGCGACCGTGGCGTCGACGGCGTTGCTGGCGACCCCGGTGACTGCGCGCGCCCCGCAACAATCCACGACAATCTCGACCAGCGCACAATCCCCCGCGATGGTGCAACTCGCTTCCACGTCGACGGGATCGGTGGCGTCGCTGCAGGCAAACGCGCGCTCGGTTTCGCCTTCGCCTTCACCTTCGCCCTCACCTTCGCCTTCGCCTTCACCTTCGCCTTCGCCTTCGCCTGCGCCGGCCGCGCAGGCAGCGCAGGCAGCGAGCAGCGTGGCAGCCAACACGACGGGTGACAGCTTGCGCAACAGCATGGGCCTCCTCAAGATGTGGTGACCATGATGCTTACCGCGTGCAACCGAGGGCTGCCATGCCTGTCACCCCGGCTGCGCGCGTTTGCCTGGCAACCCGGTGAATTTGTTGAGCGCCACGCGCGAGTGCGCCACGCTGCCCTCGCTACAGCCAGGAGCGGCGATGACTTTTGACTTCAACGATCTCCAAGCCCTGCGTGACGAGTATGAGGAGCGCATCCAACGCTTGCACGTCGAGCATGCGGGGCAGATCGCCGCCCAGCAGCGTTCGTGGGAGGAGCGCCTCAAAGCCGAAGTGGGTGCCCGCCAAGAGCTGATCCACGAGCTCACGTTTGAACTTGCGCAGTTGCACGAAACCCACGCCGCCGCCTTGGTTGCGCCGCACATCGCCGAGCACCTGCAGCACATCGAGCTCGACGTGATGGCACTCAAGCGCGCGCTCGGGTTGCCACCGGGACAAAGCGTGCCTGCGGGGTCGACGCCCGCGCCGGTGGTGGTGGCGACGCGACCGGGGGTGTCGTCGCCCCCCACGTCGCTGCCGCCTGCACCCGCGCTGCCGACGTGGACGCCACCGCACGCACCAGCGCAAGCGTCGACGCTGCCAAGCGTCGTCGGCGGCGAACCCGAGTTGTCAGCCGCGCTGGCGCCTTACGCACCGAAGCGAAAAAAGATTCGCTTGCGCTAAGCCCGCGGCACGACCACAACCGCCGCCATGGCACTAAGCGATGACGACAAGCGCGCGTTTGCGTCGGCCGCCCACGACGTGGCCTTGTTCGCGGGCGCGCGCGTGCGCAATTGGGAGCGCAGGCGCGCGCAGCTGCAGATTGAGGAAAAAAACCCCCACGACCCGGTGTCGCAGGTGGACCGCTTGACCGAGCAGCTGATCGTCGCTGAGCTGCGGCAGCGTTTCCCCACCCACGCCTTTGTCGGTGAAGAGCTGCATGCTGTCGTCGACGCTGACGCGACTGCTGGCAAGCCGACGTGGATCATTGACCCCGTCGACGGCACCGACAACTTCATCCGCGGTGTGCCGCTGTATGCCGTCAGCATCGCGCTGTGGATGGACGGCGATGTGCAGGTGGGCGCCATTCACCTGCCGCACGTTGACGAGACCTTTGTCGCCGCCAAGGGCCTCGGCGCTACGCTGGACGGTGTTGCGCTGCACTGCTCAAGCGCCGCCGATCTCTCTCGCGCCACCGTCGGCGTGGCAACATCGCACCGCGTGGATCCGGAGGCGTATTTGAAGCTGCACGCGGGTCTCGTGCACCAAGGTGCTGCGCTGCGCAGCTTGGGTAGCGCGTGCGTGCATTTGGCGTACGTGGCGTCAGGCCGCTTGGACGGCTATTGCGAGCAGCATTTGTACGCCTGGGACGTGGCTGCCGGCATGTGCATCTTGCGCGAGGCGGGGGCCATCACAAACGCCTTCACCCAAGGCGCGTGGTTGACGCAAGGCGGGCCGTTTGTGTGCGGCGCGCCCGGCATCTACCCGGCGCTGGCGAGGTTGGCGCTGGAGACCTCGCTCGCGGTACCGCGTTGACACGCTGTCTGTTTCGGCCACGGGCTGTGCACCGCGTAGATTTCGACAACACTTCGTTATCACTGCGCAGCCCATCGCCACAGCCCTGTCGGGGAGGAGGCGCGCTGGCGGTTCGTGCGCTGACGTGCAAACACGCGCCGCATGGCGCTCAACCCTCAAAACCGCCGATCGAACACCGGCAAGAAGATCTTTGCGGTGCTCGTGCTTGCCGCTGTCGGTGCGGGGGGCGTGCTGCTCAAGCGCGAGCTGACGTTGGCGCCGGCGCCGACCATCACCATCACGCACGACCTGCCCGCGATCGGCGCGCAGACCACCTTTAAAGTCAGCGTCCACGGCGCCGAGGGCATCGCGTGCGCGGACGTGACCGTGGCGGGGTCGGCGCTGAAAGCTCCGCTGGCCAAAGTGTTGCGCGCCGCCGACGCCGTCAGCGCTGCGCTGCCGCAAGATCTGACCACTGACGTCGTGGTGGGCAAAGCGCTGCAGACAGACTTGGTGCCTGGCCAAGTGACCGTCACCGTCACCGCGGCGGCTCAGGGCACGCGACTGCGCACCGCGGTGCCGGTGACGCAAAGCGTGACGCTCGATGTCAAACTCGATCCGCCCGCGCTGTCGGCGTCGTCGAGCTTCGTGTACCCCGCGCAAGGCGGCACCGAGGTGGTGGTGTACGACGTCGGCCCCTCAAGCGTGAAAGACGGCGTGCAGGTGGGCACGTGGTTTTTCCCCGGCGCGCCCCTGCCGGGCGGTGCCGCCAGCCAACACATGGCGATGTTTGGCATCCCTTACGACATGGACGCGAGCGAGGCCGACGCCAAAGCGCGCGTGCTGCTGGTGGCCAGCGACGTGCTTGGCAACAGCGCGACCACGCAGTTCATCCACAAATACATCGCGCGCCCGATGGGCAAAGACACCATCAAGCTCACCGAGCCGTTCATGCTCAAGGTGACGGGGGAGATCTACGCACGCACGCCGGAGCTGCAAAAACCCGCGGGCCTCCTGGATGCTTACCTCAAGCTCAACGGTGCACTGCGCCTGAGCAACATGGCGGAGTTGTTGGCGCTACAAAGTAAAACCGCACCGCGTTTTTTGTGGAAGCAAACGTTTTTGCCGATGAAAGACGCGGCCGTCAAAGGCAGCTTCGCGGACCGGCGCACGTACCAAACAGACGACGGCACAGCGGTAGACACGCAAGACCACCTGGGGTTTGACCTCGCAAGCGTAAAAAGCGCCCCCGTGCAAGCCGCCAACGACGGCGTCGTGGTGTTGGCGAAGTACTTCGGCATCTTTGGCAATTGCGTGGTGATCGATCACGGCTACGGCTTGATGACGCTGTACGCACACTTGAGCACCCTCGGCGTCAAAGAGGGCG
>JAYTVG010000341.1:0-5958 GCA_043744135.1 Deltaproteobacteria bacterium
CTCGAGCACGCGGCGCGCCGCAAGGGTGGCTTGTTTTCGATGGGCCTCAACTGCGCGACCGGGCCCGACCCGATGGCGGATCACGTGCGCGCGCTCGCCGACATGTCACCGTTCGCGGTCAGCTGCATGCCGAACGCGGGTCTGCCTGACGAGGACGGCAACTACGGCGAAACGCCGGAGAGTCTCGCGCGCAAGCTGGGGCGATTTTTAGAGCTCGGCTTCATCAACATCGTCGGCGGCTGCTGCGGCACCACCCCGCTGCACATCGAACACATCGCGCGCGTGGCCGCAGCGAGCACACCGCGCACGCCCAAAATGAAGTCGCGCCCGTACGTGTCGGGCATCGAGATGCTGGACGTGGTCGACACACGCCCCATCATCGTCGGTGAGCGCACAAACGTCATCGGTTCGCGCGCGTTTAAGCGTTTGATCGTCGACGGCAAATGGGAGGAGGCCGCGGAGATCGGCCGCAAACAAGTACGCGGCGGCGCGCACGTGATTGATGTGTGCCTCGCGAACCCCGATCGCGACGAGCTCAGCGATGTGGTGGCTTTTTTGGATCAGCTGACCAAAAAAGTGAAAGCCCCGCTGATGATCGACTCCACCGACGCGGCCGTGATCGAAGAAGCACTCAAGCGCTCGCAAGGCAAAGCCATCGTCAACTCCATCAACCTGGAAGATGGCCTCGATCGCTTTAACAAGGTGGTGCCGCTGCTGAAGCGCTACGGCGGCGCGGTCGTGGTGGGCTGCATCGACGAAGATCCGCAGCAAGGCATGGGTGTCACACGCGCGCGCAAGTTGGAGATCGCCGCGCGCAGCCACGCGCTGCTGACGCGCGAGTTTGGCTTGCTCGAAGACGACATCATCTTTGATGCACTGGTGTTCCCGATTGGCACGGGTGATCAGCAGTACATCGGCTCTGCGCACGAAACCATCGAAGGGGTGCGCGCCATCAAAACCACGTTCCCCAACTGCCGCACGATCTTGGGCATCAGCAACGTCAGCTTCGGCTTGCCTGACGCAGGTCGCGAGTGCCTAAACACGGTGTTTTTGCACAAGTGCTTCGAAGTTGGCCTCGACATGGCCATCGTCAACGCGGAGAAACTGGAGCGCATCACGCATCTGCCCAAAGAGGATGTCGCGTTATGCGAGACGCTGTTGTTGAGCGACGCATCGACGTACGACGCAGCGCTCACGGCGTTTTCGAACCATTTTAAACTCAAGGGCGGTCAAAAAAAGGCCGTGCATTCCGAGCGCTCGCTGCTGCCGATCGCTGAGCGCATCGCTCAAAACGTTCTCGAGGGATCCAAAGAAGGCCTCGCCGAAGACCTCGACACGCTCATGAAGGCCGGCAGCACCCCGCTTGAGATCATCAATGGTCCGCTGATGGCCGGTATGGGCGAAGTGGGCCGATTGTTCGGCCTAAACCAGCTCATTGTCGCCGAGGTGTTGCAATCGGCCGAGGTGATGAAGGCGGCGGTGAACCACCTCGAACCGTTCATGGAGAAGGCCGCCGCCGCCACCCGGGGCAAGATGCTGCTCGCGACTGTCAAAGGCGACGTGCACGACATCGGAAAAAACCTGGTCGACATCATCTTGTCCAACAACGGCTTCGACGTCGTCAACCTTGGCATCAAGGTGTTGCCCGCGGAGATCATTCGCGCTCAAAGGGAGCACAACGCGGACTTCATTGGCCTGTCGGGGTTGCTGGTGAAAAGCGCGCAAGAGATGGTGGTGACGGCCGAGGAGTTGCGCGCGGCCGGCATCACCGTGCCGATCCTCGTCGGTGGTGCTGCGCTGACCGAACGTTTCACGTACGGCCGCATCGCGGACAAATACGACGGACCGGTGGCCTACGCGCGTGATGCGATGACCGGGCTCGACTTGGCCAACCGCCTCACCGACGTCGACAAACGCGCCGGATTTGAGCGCTTCGTCGCCGACAAAAAGCGCGACGTCAAACAAGCCGCGAGCGCACCCGTAGCTGCTGCCGCGCCACTGCTGCTCAGCGTGCCCCGGTTTATCGTCGCGCATACCGACGCACCGCCGCGCCCGCCCGACACCGAGCTGCACGTCGTCGACGACCTCGAGCTTGAGACGTTGTGGACCTTCATCAATCCGATGATGTTGTATGCGCGCCACTTGGGCCTGAAGGGCCGCATCGATGAGCTCATCGCGCAGGGCGACAAGCGCGCGATCGAACTGAAAGCATCCGTGCGCGCCGTTGAAGACGACATTCTCGCCAACAACTTGTTGCGCGCGCGCGCCGTCTATCGCTTTTATCGCGCCTGGTCTGAGGGCGACACGCTAGTGCTCGCGCAAGGCCCCGTGGGCAAAGAGCGGGAGTGCGCGCGCTTCGCGATGCCGCGTCAGCCCACCGGCGAGATGCGCTGCTTAAGTGACCTTGTGCCGCCCAAAGATGATGCGCGCGTCGACCACATCGCGCTGTTTGTCACGTCGTGCCAAGGCACCGCGCGGTCGGTGCGCGAGATGGCGGAGCAGCTCAAACAAGACGGTGCGTTTTTGAAGATGCACGCGTTGCAAGCCATCGCTATCGAAACCGCTGAGGCGGCCGCAGAGTGGCTGCACCACAAACTGCGCGCGGCTTGGGGGTTTTCCGACGCTGCGTCGCTGTCGAAGCAGGACCTGTTTTCCGCACGCTACCGTGGCAAGCGCTACAGCTTCGGCTACCCCGCGTGCCCGCGCTTGCAGGACCAAGCGGGGCTGTTTGCGCTGCTTGAGCCGACGCGCCACATCGGCGTCGAGTTGACGGAGGGCTTCATGATGGATCCTGAGGCCAGCGTGAGTGCGCTGGTGTTTCATCACGCGCAAGCCGGCTACTTCAGCGTCGGTGACGAGGGCGAAGGCTGACGCTACTTCAGGCCGCTGTAGCCACCACCGTTGGTAACATTGGTGAAGCCCGCGTTGTCGAGCAGCACCTTGGCGCGTCCCGCCCGTCCGCCTGCGTGACAGTACACGACCACCGGCTTTGACACGTCGCCATCGAGCCACGCTTTGACCTCGCCGATGCGCGTGTCGAGCTCGTCGACGGGGACAAGCTTAGCGGTGCTCAGGTGGCCCGCGTCCCATTCCGCCGGGCGGCGCACATCGATGACCAGGGCCCCATTCGCGATCAATTGTTTTGCGTTCATCTTGTCCTGGGTTTCGCTCAAGCCAGTCCCGGATGCAAATGCACGCGCGCCTTGCATTGCCCCACCCAGCAGCGCGCCGACGGGGACAAGTACGGGATCTAAGTGTCCCCACGCCAACTGCGACAGCGCCGCGGTGAAACCGCCGACCGACAGCGCGCCGAGCAACGCGCCCCACGCGACGCGATCGCTGGCGTCGCTCTTGCGGTAGGCCCACAGCTCAAGCAGCGTCGTCAACGTGCCGCTCCACAGCGCAGCACCAACGACAGTCACGCCGACTTGCAGCCACGGCTTGCCCGCAAGCAAGCCGGTCAGCGCAAACATCGCAAAGCCCAGCACGATGTACACGGCGGTGTTGATGATGAAGCGCACCATTAACGCGCCGCCGCGATCGCAGGGCACAACGCATCCATACACCCTTGCGTCGTGACGCCGTCGGTCGGTGTCGGCAAGTCCAACAGGCAATCCACGCCGCGGGGGCACTCGGCGTTTGAGTTGCACCCAAAGCTGCAGAACTTGCCGATGCTTTGGCCGTCGTTGTCGGTGAGGTCGTAGCAAAACGACGCGAAGCCGCTGGCGCGCGGATCGTTTTGCAAATCCGCGCAATCGTCATCGTTGGCGCAGGTTTTACACCAGGGCTCGGGCGCGGCGAAGCAGCTGCCGTTGTCGACGCCGGAGGGACACGTCGATGGGTCGTCAAAGACGTCGGAGCCGCAGCACCATTGGCCCAGCTCGCACGATGCGTCTTTGTTGCGGCAACCGGCCACCACGCATGCGCCCACGCCGCCTGTGACGACGCAATCTTCAAACGCGCCGCAGTCGCTCACGTCGTTACAACCATCTAAGCAAGAAGCCGATCCGACATCGCAGTACGTGTGGCTAAGCGGACAGTCGTTGTCGGTCGCACAGCCAACGCGCTGACAGATGCCGGCTTCGTCGCACACCGTGCCAGCAGCGCAGCCCGTGGTGGCGTCGGGTGTCGGGCAGCGCGGGTTGTAGCGGCCATCGCCGTGGCAAACCTTTTCGATGCCGTCTTCGATGCGCACGTCACCCAGGGGGCACGCGTCGATGCATTGTCCTTCGCGCGGGCCTACCGCGGTCTCGCAAACCGATCCCTGGGCGCAGTCTGCGTCGCTGGCGCACACAGCCAAACATACCCCCAGCCCCGTGCACGTCTGACCATCGGGGCAGCTGGCGCCGTCGCGGCACGCAATGGCGCCAGCGCACACGGCGATTCCGGCGAGCGGTACGCAGCCACCCCCTGTGCAGCCGTAGCCAGCTGGGCACGCGCCGCAGCCGCTCGCGCAAAAGCCATCGACGCACACCGACGCCAATCCTGATGCTGCGTCCGCACACGCGTCACTGGAGCTGCACGGCTCGCACTGCAGATGCTGACGACGGCAGACGCTGGCGCTGGCGTCACAATATGCCGGGCCGTCAGTGAAGCCGCACTCAAGCGGCGGGATGATGGTGCTGTCCCCGCAAAACGCGCACGCGCTTGGGTTGTCGTGGCAGTCGAGACCAGCCACGCACGCGCGCGTTTGCAGATCGCAGACCTCGAGCGCGCCACAGGCCTCATCAAAATCGCAGCCGACGTCGACGGGGGTGGGGCTGCCGCCATCGCGGTTGGGGTCGCCCTTGCCGTCGCCGTTGCCGCGCACCCCTTTGGTGCATGAGCCAGCAAGCGGGAGCACAACGAGGACCATCGCGATGTGTAGGGCGGTAGCGCAACGAGACATCGCAACGTCATAGTGAAGCGCGAGCGCATTGGGAACCCCGTTCGTCACGCGCGCATCAAGCTGACAACACGTGTGCATTGGCGACGTCAGGTGCGCTCACACGCGACGTGGCAGTGCGGGCAGCACGAGCGCGCCGTCGATCAACAGCAAGCGCTTGCGACGTGGCAGGCGCTTGACTTGAGCCTCGACGCGCAGCGCGTGCGATCGCGACGTGCAGCGCTGTGTCCACGCCAACATCACCGGCGTTCGCCCGCGCGTGTAGCGTGCGCCCTTGCCTGCGTTGTGCGTCGCTGCGCGCTTGACGACGTCGTTGCTCATGCCCACGTAAAGTGACGCGTCGGCGCAACGCAAGATGTACACGCACCACGCCAAACGTAACTTGCGCGTTAATGCCATGCGCGCATGGTACGCCAGCTGGACCGACGCTGTCGCAATGCAGCCGGGGCCGCGCTAGCGTGGCGCATGACCCAAGCGGCGCGCCGGTGGACAGCCCTGTTGCCGTGGGCGCCCGTGGGGATCGCGGTCGCGCTGACGGGGGGCCGCACGGCGCTGTTGTTGGCGGGCACGCAGCCGCCAGGTGATGAGATGCTCAGCACCATCGGCGAGGTGCGCGCGCTGTCGACGGCGTTCGCGTCGCTTGATTTCGGCTTGTACGTGCACGGCCCAAACCTTGGCTACGCGGCGGGCTTGTTCACGTCGCCGCTGCCGACGGCGCTGGCGGCTGTTTTTGCGTGGTGGGTGGGGCCAGTGCTCGCGGTCAAGCTCATGACGTGGTGTGCGCTGGCGCTTTTGCCCGCTGCGCTGTTCGTGGCGATGCGCATCGTCAAGGTCACGGCCTGGCGCGCGTCGGCGAGCGCGTGGGTCGCCTCGGTGGTGTTGTCCGGCGTCGGCTTTGGCCTTGGCATCGACGCGGCGTGTGGCGCGGGATTGTTTGGTTTGACGCTCGCGACGCCGTGCGTGCCACTCGCGATCGCGTTTGGCTTACGCGCGCAGCGAGACGGCAGCGCACGGGTCGCGCTGATCGCGGTGGCGAGCGCGTCATGGGTCATGCTGTGCGAGCCCCTGCTTGT
>JAYTVG010000342.1:0-1858 GCA_043744135.1 Deltaproteobacteria bacterium
CGCCCGGTGTGCTTGTCAGCGCGCTTGGTGACGTCGCGGCGGTGCGAAAAGTACTGATTGTCGTCGTCAAATGTGCACGTCCCGACACGCTCGACGCGCGTGACCCCGCGTTGTTGCAGGTGTGCAACCAACAGCCCCGGTAGATCAACGTGCTGCCGATCGCCCTGGCCCGACGACACAAACGCCGCGAGATCTGCGACCAGCTGCGCGTGTTGCAACGCCAACACCACGTCGGGGCCGACCTCAAACGCCGCGGCGCCGATGGTGGGCCCGACGCACGCGACGATCTGCGACGGCGCCACGCCCGCTTTTGCGCACAGCGCGTCAAGGGCACGCGCCACCACGCCCTTTGCTGCGCCTTGCCAGCCTGCATGCGCGCACGCGACCGCTGAACCATCGTGCACGGCCATCAACACGGGCGCGCAGTCTGCGGTGCGCACGGCGACTGCGCGACCCGGCGCGGCCGTCAGCAAACCGTCCGCACGGGTAGCGCGCACGGCGGCGCTGTCTTCGTCGATGACCTCGACGATCTCACAACCGTGCACCTGCGTGCAGGTATACAGCGCGTCTTTCGCGACGCCGATTTGAAATCGAATGCGTGCGAGGTTTTCGTCCACGCGCGCCGGCGCATCGTCGACGTCGTGGCTGGCGTTGAGGGCGCGCCATGGATTTGGCGAGGTACCGCCGACGCGACCAAAGAAGCGGTGCGACACACCCGGTACTTGCATCAACAACGGCGACACGATTCCAAGCATCATCGACCTCGCAAAACGCCGACCGACAACCACATCAAGCCGACAAACGCGATGCCAAACGCCACCATCGACAGCGGAGAAAACCCCAGCCAGACGTTTGGCCCCAACTTCATGGTCATAGCCCCCGTGATCGACGCAGCCGCTACCACCAACGCCACACTGGCGCGATTGACGGCGCGCACCAGCCGCGTGACCTCGGGTTCAATGCCCTCGATGCGGTTTTTGAACTGCAGCTCACCTTGCTCCACGCGTGCGACGATGCGCTCGATGCTGTGGGGCAGTTCGCGCGCGAGATCGAACAGCCGAATGCCCTCCACCACCGCGAGCTTTTTAATGCGATCAGCGCTGTAGCGTTCTTTGATCAACTGCTCGATATAGGGGCGAGCCGCTTCAACGGGATTGATGCCCGTCGCTATCGTTCGCGCGAGCCCTTCTGTCGTCGCCATCGCTTTAAACATCATGGTGAAGTCCGCCGGCAGGCGCACGCCATGGCGCACCGCCGCAGACGCCAGCTCCGCGAAAAACGCCGACAGGTCCCACTCCTCCATCGGGCGGCCGACGATGAAGCGCTCAAGCACCTGCACCACCGCGCTTTCGAATGCAGCGTAGTTGGTGCCGGGGCTGGCCTTGCCAAGCGCAAACCAAATCCGCGCGACGCCCTCAAGGTCATCGCTCATCAGCGAAAACAGCACGTCCACCAGTCGCTCACGGTTTTGCCGACTCAAGCGGCCGACCATGCCGAAATCGATCAAGCCCAAGCGACCGTCGTCCTGCAAAAAGACGTTTCCCGGGTGCAGATCGCCGTGAAAAAAACCGTCTTGAAACAACATCTGGTAGGCCGCGTCCAAATAAAGCGCGGCGACCTCGCGCTTTCGGGTCTCAGACACGATGTGGGTCAGCTTGATGCCGCGGATGCGCTCCATCGTGAGCACGGTTTGCGACGACAGCGCACGCACCGGCTTTGGAATGTGCACGTGCGGCTTGTCAGCGAAGTTCTCCGCAAACCGCTCCAAGCTCTCGCGCTCAATCACGAAGTCGAGTTCGCGCAGCAGCGACTCTTCAAACTCGCGCACCATGCCCGCGAGATCGAACAACGAGGCCTC
>JAYTVG010000343.1:0-1858 GCA_043744135.1 Deltaproteobacteria bacterium
CGCGCGCGGCTGCAGCGCGCAGGCGCGCCCGACCGCGTCGAGCACCGTCAACCACAGCTCGGCCCACAGCGGCGAGTACTTCTGCGCGCCGCGAGCATGGGCGCGCGCGCTGGTAAACTGCACCAGGGCTGCGTCGATCGGCGGCCCCGGCGAGCGCGGCGGCTGCACGGCAGTAGTCGCAGGTGTCGCTGACGCCGCACGCGTGGTGTTGGTGTCGGGCGGCGTGGCGTCTTCGCTGTCGACGTCATTCCACGCGACCGGCTGGCGCGACGCGCAATCGCAGCTCAGCGCCGCCAGCACGATGAACCAATGACAAGATGGCCGCGTACCTCGCACGTACCGCGCACGCTAGCGCAACCGCACGCGTGCTGTGACGCGACAATCATGGCTAAACAGTCTGACTTTCCCACACCGGACTGCGAGCCCCTTTGACGGCTGTCACAGGGAAAGTTAGCAGGGGCTTGCGCCATCGCGGCGCTCGGGAGTTTTCATGCACACGCTTCCCCACGTTCGATTTGGCCGACTTCGGCATCGCGCGACGTTGATGGCGCTGTCGCTCGTGGTGTTGGCACGCTGCACCTGCGACGAGGTGTTGGGCAAACTCCCGGTGCCGCAAATCGAATTGAAAAACGCGGCGGGCGACAGCCACCTCACTGCCGACCCTTGGTTGCTCATCGCGCTAGGCGATGCAGATAGCGGCGCGACGGTGACGTCGTCTTTTTCGGTCACCAACATTGGCACTGCGGAACTTGAGATCACCCAAGGCTGCTTCGTCATCGCAGCTGACGCCAGCGCGGCGAAGACGGCGGTGTGCGCCTCGCCCAGTGTGGTGCCGTTTGGGACCGACCCGATGATTGGCGCGAAGATTCAAAAGGGCGCGACGCAGGCGTTCACTGCGCGCTTCGCCCCCAGCTCGGGCGGCGAGACCTCGGTGTTTTTGCAAGTCACCTCGACAGCCGGCAACGAGCCCGTGGTCGTCGCACAGCTCACCGGCCGTGGCACCGACGGACATTTGTGCGCAGAACCGTCGTCCGTGTATGACTTTGGCGACGTGCAAGTGGGCACGACAGTGGCGGGGCAACTGACGCTGCGCAACTGCGGCGTCAAGCCCGTTACCATCGACAGCTTCACCATCGACAGCAACCCCGATTTGGCGTTCGGCGTCACCATCAGCGGCGCCGCCCCATCCGCACCCATCGGCCCGCTCAATGAAAATGACACCGTCGTCGTCGACGTCACCTTCACACCGCACCAGCCGGTTTCGTACCACGACGCAAACGGGGGGCTGTTGGTGTTGACCACAGCGCTGCCGTTTGCCGGGCTGTACACGCTCGGGCTCGTCGGCAACGGCTTCGTGCCGCCGTCGTGCCAGGTCAACGTCGTGCCGCAAAACGTCACGTTTGGCGCGGTGGCATCGAACACCAGCGCGACGCGGCAGTTCATCGTGCAGTCGGTGGGGCAATGCGCTTGCACCGTGACCGGCATCAGCGATCCAACCCCGTCAACGGCAGGCTTCAGCCTCGGGGGCGGCGTGACGCTGCCCATCACGCTGCGCGGGACCGTCGGCTGTGCGACCGATCCACCTGATGCCGGCGCTGCACCCAGCAACGTGTCGGTCGACGTTAACTACACGTCGCCGGATCGGCCGCAGCCGCAGCCCGACAACGCCACAATCACGGTGCTCACGAGCGATGCCGACGCGCCGTCGCAAGACGTGGCGCTGCAAGCCAACGGGGGCGGCACGCCGTTTTGTCAGCTCAAGGTGCTGCCGGAAGGCTCGTCGAGCCCCTTTAACAGCGGCAGTCGCTGGGGCGAGATTGAGTTTGGCCGCACGTCGGTGTTCTTTGACAAAACGCTG
>JAYTVG010000344.1:0-1853 GCA_043744135.1 Deltaproteobacteria bacterium
CGGTTGGCGCTGGCGGACTGGGCATCAAACGTGGGGAGCGCGTGTGGCATACGCGATCACAAATCAACTTCCGTGCCGCCCCTGGTGTGCGTCGGTTAACGGCGCCACATCCGCACGCTTGTTAACGGCAGTTGCCCTCGCCGGTGTCGAGCGTGCGGCCGTCAACCGCCAACAACCCCCACGTGTAGGTGTTTTCGCGCAAGATCAATGTGAACACCGCGGGATCGCCGGTGTGGCGCATCAGCGAACCGGCGCGGGTCACCGTGAACGGGTACGCGGTGGCGCCGCCGGTGCCGACGATGAACGAGGCGATGCCGCCGGCACTGCCGTCCGCGTGCAGCGGCGCGAAGCGTTCGTACAAGTGGTCGTGGCCCGCCAGCACGACGTCAAGCCCGTTGCGATCGAGCAGATCCCACAGCGCAGCCATGCGGGCATCGCTGCCGTGCGCCCCCGACGAAAACAGCGGGTGGTGCCAGATAGCGACGCTGCACGGGTTTGGCGCCTGCGCTAAATCCGCCGTCAGCCAGGCGTACTGAGCGCTGCTGGCGTCGCAGCCGCCCACCTTGTCGCAGTCACTGTCGAGCACCACCACGTGCCATCCGCCGACGTCGACGCTGTGCCAGGGCGCGTTCGCGGTGCCCGCGGAGGCACCGAAGGTTGCAAAATATCCCGCGGCCCCCGGCGTCACCCAGTCGTGGTTGCCGGGCGCAGGTATCGTGCGCGACAAAAACCGGCCCCACGTCGGTAAATAGCAGTCGCGAAATTCCGCGATGGTGCCCGACGGGTACACGTTATCGCCTGCGGTGAACACGCGAGAGGCCGGTGAAGCGCGGGCCAGCACGCCCTCGATGAGGTGCGCAGTGCGCTCGTCGTCGTCGCTGCTGCACGACGCGATATCGCCCGCGCCGACCAGCACGATGTCTTTGGCGGTGAGCGCAAAAGACGTCGCACGCGGCGCGTTGGCATCCACAGCAGGCGCCAACGACGGTGGCGCCGTCGCCAGCGCTGTCGACGAAGGTGCGACGTCGACGGCGGCGGCGCGGCTCGTGCACGCGCAGGTGCCGACGCACGCCCAGGTCGCGCCGACGACGACCACCATGAAAGCCACGCGCATCAACGGCGGGCGCGCGCGGCTTTCGCGGCGGCCTTCGGCATTGGCAACTGCGCCGGCGCAGCGGTGTAAGTGGGCGCCTGAGCGGCCGCGAACTCAAGCAACCGTGCCAACACCAAATCGTACAGGCCCGGCTCGCCCTTGCTGCCCTTCCAGCTGCGGCCGGTGAGAATTTCAAGCGCGTCTTCTAAGGTCTCAACCGTGTGGATGCGAAAGCGCTTTTTCTTCGCAGCTTCGACGATGTCTTCGTCGAGCATGAGGTCGCGGGCGTTTGACGCCGGGATGATGACCTCGTGGCACGCCTTGAGATCGCGCGCCTTGGCGTCGCGCGGTTCACAGACGCGAAAAAATCCCTCGAGCTTTTCGTTCACACCACCGACGGCTTGGGCGACGCCGCGTTGATCGACGGAGCCGGTCATGGCGACATCTTGTCGAATGGGTACGCGTGCGAGGCTCGAAAATAACGCGCACGCCTCCGCCAAGCTCGCGCTGTCGCCGTCGATTTCGGAGTAGCTTTGTTCCATGCACACGGTGGCCTGCAGGCGCAGCGGCGTGTGCGAGCCAAAGCGATCGAGCAAGATGCCGCGCAAAATCAGCGTGCCTTTGGTGTGGATGGGGCCGCCAAGCTCCGTTTCGCGCTCGATGTCGATGATCTCGCCTTTTCCCATGCCGCTTTTGCAGGTGATTCGCACCGGCATGCCAAACGCGTAGCTGCCGAGGTCGACGACGGTGAGGCCGTTGA
>JAYTVG010000345.1:0-5932 GCA_043744135.1 Deltaproteobacteria bacterium
GAATCTCATTGTTCACCTCCCAAGGTCGGTGAATCTCATTGTTCACCTCCCAAGGTCGGTGAATCTCATTGTTCACCTCCCAAGGTCGGTGAATTCACAGCGCTGTTCACGACGTCACTGAGCGCGCTCACTGCGGCGCTGCTGGTGGCGTTGACGGCGATCAACTGCTCAGTCGCGGGCGAGTGCACGCGTTACAACGACTGCAACACGGGTGAGTTTTGCAACACGCAAAACAAATGCGTGGCGCGAAATGAACCCCCGGGAGAAGGCGAGGGTGAAGGAGAAGGCGAGGGTGAAGGAGAGGGCGAGGGTGAGGGCGAAGGAGAGGGCGACACCGACGTCGAATTGCCCCGCGCGTCCGTGCAGCTGACGTTTGTGCCGGTCGCCTTGCAGCGCGCCACAGACACCAGCGCGCTGTTGTTTTCGGGGGCGAACAACTCTGATCGGATCGAGGCGTTTGACCTCGCCGACGCGACACCGGCGCCCAACACAGTGATCGATTTCGCTGCGCAGACGTGTCACCCCCTGTTCATCGTCGAGTTCTCTGCGGATGAAACGGGTGGATCGCGCGAGCGTTGGGTGACGTGCACGACTGGGAACCCCGGCGTGCGCATCATCTATGACGATGAAGTTTCCAACGGCTACACGACGACACTCGGCAGGTTAGACGTGTTTCGAAAAATCGTTGCGTCCGATCTGTTTGACAACATCACGTCGCGCGTTGTGTTCGCCGCGCGCAACGGGCCGCTGCGTATTGTGTCGATCCGCTCCATCGACAACGACCGCGTCGATCGCGTCGAAGAAGACGTTGCCGCGCTGGGCCTTGACCACGTGATTGCGATCTACACCGTGGTGGTGGGCGACGTAGACTTCGGTGATATTTTGTTGATTTACGACGTGAGCTTGGCCCAGCCGCGCCTGGTCCCGATCCAACGCCGGCTCGGCCGCGACACCTGGACCGTGGGCTTAAACAGTGGTGACCTTGAAGCGACCCCGATGAAAGCGGTGACGTTGCCGTCGGGGACGCATGTCGCGGTGTTTGATGAAGCCGTCGGCATCGCCAACATCGACAACTTGGTCATCGACAACAACAACGTCACCAACGTCGTCACCATCAACCCGGTGAGCGGCGTTGTGCAGTTCACGAACTATGAGTTGCTGGCGACCAATACCGGCAGCGACTTTCAAGCGGTGAGCCTTCCCGGCTCGTTGCCAACATCCCCGCAAAGCTTCGACAATCCGGTGTTGTTCGAGCACCGCGGCGGCTTCATTTTTTACGCACTCACCAACAGCCCGGTGTCGTATCGGGTCGATGTGCCGACCCAAACAAACGACAACATCGCCAACACCATCTTGCGCGGCGACGACGACAGCAACGACAGCTACGTGGGCATGGTGGCGATGGACAGCCTCAACTTGTGGTTCGCGACCAAACAAGGGTCCGCCGGGTTTTTGCATCGGGTGCCGCTCGCGATCAACAACCCGTGAGCGAGCTCGACCGGCGCCGCCACCCACGATTGCCCGCGCGCATCGCGGTGACGTTGTCGTGCGCATCGGCACGGCATGACGTCGCTGCACCACAGGTCCTTGATGCATCGCTGGGGGGCTTGTTCGTCGAGCTGCCGCTCGGGGCGGCACTGCCTGCGCTCGGTGAACACGTCGACGTGGTGCTGCAGCGCGACGCGTTGGTGCTCGCGCAAAGCGCGCAGGTGGTGCGCTTGCGACACGGCGGCCGCGCGCGCGGCGCGCTGACGGCGCCGGCGGTGGCGCTGCTGTTTGATGCCGAACACAGCGATGGGGCCGCTGAACAGCAGCTTGAAGCGATGCTCAAGCCTGCGTAGGCCTCCCCTGCAGCTGCGCGATCGACTCAGCCGCACGCACTCGAGCGAACGCCGACAAAGCGATCCGCGATCGCCGTGCCGACGACGACACCGATCAAGGTGACAAGCGCCCATGCTTTGCCTTCGCCGAGCTGCGCAAACGCCACGCCGGGGCAGGCGCCCGCCACCGCCCAGCCGACGCCAAACACCACGCCACCCACGACTGCGCGCACGGAAAACGGCTGCGGTGCAAACGCGATCCGGCCGCGCAACGTCCACAACAACGCCGCGGTGACCACGACCCCACCGCCAAACACCGCGATCAAACGCAGGTCCGTGAAGGTGAACATGCGGTGCAACTGCGTGTAGTCGGTGAAGCCGATGCGCGACAACGCAAAGCCCAACAGCGCACCAAGCAGCAACGCGCGACCCTGCAGCGGCGCCGTGGCGTGGACGTCAGCACCGACGTCAGGGTTGAGTTCCAGGTTAGTCATGAAAGCACCGCCCTGAGCAGCATCGACACCACCACGCCAGAGCCAAAAAACGCCGCCGTGCTGGCGAGCGAGCCCGGCTGCAAGCGCGCGCTGCCCACGAGGCCGTGCCCCGAGGTGCAACCGCCCGCGATGCGCGTGCCCGCACCTACCAAGATGCCGCCCACAAACAGCGCCACCATGGCGAGCGCGCCGCAACCAAAAAACTGCGTCCACGTTGCATCAAGCGACGTCGACGTCGGTACCAGCCGCGCGGCGAGCGCCCCGCCCCCCACGATGCCGAGCAGAAACAGCGCGCTGGTGAAGCGCGACAGGCCCGGGGCACCGCGCAGGCCAAACAACGCGGTGCTCACCATGCCGGAGACGCCAAACGGGCGCCGCAGCACCAGGGGCACCAGCCACGCCAGCGCGCCCAGTGCCAGCGCTCCCACCCCCCACGACCAAAAGTCCTGCATGGCTGCACCGTTGTCTTGTTCGATGACTCGTCCGTTATAACGGATGGCCTGCGGATCCGCAAACCGGTACGCGCAAACACGAGTCAGCGCTAACGCTGTTGGCTGATGGCGTGCGCGACACGGATGCCGTCGAGCGCGGCGCTGACGATGCCCCCCGCGTAGCCGGCGCCCTCGCCCGCGGGATACAACCCGGGCAGCGTGGGTGACATCAACGTGGTGCTGTCGCGCAGCACGCGCACGGGGGCGCTGGTGCGCGTCTCGACACCCACGAGCACACCGTCGTCACCCGCGAAACCGCGCATGCGCTTGCCGAACGCCGCAAGGGCCGTGCGCAAGCGCTCGGCGATCTGCACACCCGAGGCGTCGAGCACGGGCGCGAGGTCGCACGCGAGCAAGCCCGGTTGGTAGCTGGTGGCCGGCACCGTTTGCGAGGTGCGGCGCGCCAAGAAATCCACCACGCGCGTCGCAGGTGCGCGCAAGCCACTGGCGCCCAGGGCCATCGCCGCTTCCTCCACGCGCGTTTGCACGTCGAGGCACGCAAACGGGCCGGAAAATCCTGCGCGCTGGGCGTCTTCGACTTCCACCGACACCACCAACCCTGAGTTGGCGTACGGCGAATCGCGCCGCTTAAGGCTCATGCCGTTGACGACAAGACCGGTGCGTTCGGTGGTGGCCGGGACGATGAAGCCACCGGGACACATGCAAAACGAAAACACGCCACGGCCGTCGACGTTTTCAACCACACTGTACGAGGCGCTCGCGAGTTTTTCGTGGGTGGCGAACGCGCCGTACTGGATCGCGTTAATGAGCGGCTGCGGGTGCTCAACGCGCACGCCGAGCGCAAACGCTTTGGATTGTACGCTGACGCCACGCGCGTGCAGCAGCCGGTAGACGTCGCGCGCGGAGTGGCCGGTGGCAAACACCACATGAGGTGCGTGCTCCTCGCTGCCGTCCGCGAGCATGACGCCGCAGGCGCGGCCATCGCGCACGATGACGTCGACGACGCGGGCGCCAAAGCGAAAGCGCACGCCGCAGTGCTCGAGGCGCTCGCGCATGGCGCTGATGACTTTGGGCAGCAGGTTTGAGCCGATGTGCGGCCGCGCTTCTGTGAGGATGTCGAGCGGCGCGTCGTGCAGTACCAACGTTTCAAGCACGTCGTTGACGTCGCCACGCTTGGTGCTGCGCGTGTACAGCTTGCCGTCGGAGTAGGTGCCCGCGCCGCCTTCGCCAAAGCAGTAGTTGCTGTCTACGTCGACGACACCGAGGCGGTTTAAGCCCTTGAGATCGATGCGTCGCGGTTGCACGGTCTTGCCGCGGTCCAACACCACCGACGCGATGCCCAAACGCGCGAGCTGATACGCGCAAAACAAACCGCACGGGCCCTCACCGACGATGATCACACGCGCGGGCCCGTTGAGCTGCTGCGGATGCGGTTGGCCCAGGGCCGAGGCATCGGGGGGCGGGCCGAGCGCTACCACCAACGCAAAGCGCACGCTGCCTTTGCGCGCATCAATGCTGCGTTTGATGATGCGCGCGGTGTTGACGTCGTCAACACCGATACCGAGTTTGCGAGCGACCAAGCGTCGCAGTGCCGCGTCATCGTCAGGCTCATCCAAGCCGACGACCAACTCCACGGTGTGCGGGTCTGAAAACGCCATCGCCACCGCAGTAACGGCACAACGCGCAGTGCAGTAGGGGGTTGTTTGCGCTGGGGTCGAGCGCCGCGGCTGTTGACACGCCACCGTCGTTTGCTACCACTACCGCCGGCACGGCCCCGTCGTCTAGCGGTTAGGACAGCAGCCTCTCACGTTGCGGACAGGAGTTCAATTCTCCTCGGGGTCACCACGTTAGCCAGCAGGGCCTTCCACTCCACCAGGGGTTGAAGGCCCTGCCCGTTATAGTGATCCACAAGCGCTCGCCGTCGGTCGCGAGACCACCGGGAAAAATCACGTTTTGCGGCGCGGGGAGCGCGATGTTGGGCGGATCGGGTGGCGAGGTCGCCGCGCCGGTCACTAGCTCAGCGTCCAACTTGGCGCTCAAGGTCGTGTACGTGGCGGGGTCGAGGTCACCTTGAACGAAGCCGGCCTCTGCCAGCTTCTTGCGCTCGAGGTCGACGGCGGCGGTGCGCGGTTCTTTGAGCGCGCGGTTGGGTGAGCCAGACCGCTGGACCAAAGCGGATCAGCTTCAGCTGGCCCTCCTCCACCGCCGAGTACCGATCACGCCGATCGCGCCATGTCGATCGAGAAAACGCGGCGCCTAACCCTCGAAAAGATCGAACTTCGCCCCGGCCCTGAACGGTTGCGGACGTTGGCCCTCAGATGAGACTGGTTTGTGCATAGTGCCAAAGGACATCCTCCACGACAGGCCATCTGCACAGGATCTCCGCCCTCAGTTCAGGGACGTGTAAGACTACAACGGCCAGGTGCGCGGCAACGAGCGTTGTCACAGCTATCGGCATCCGGTCCGCGCGACCCTGGTGCGTGCCAACGAGAAACGCTTGTTTGACATCGAGATCAGCTGCCCACGTGCCTCCTCCGCTCATCCCGGCGAGATCCGGCACCGCAACGACCTCCTGTGCGTACGCGTCTGTGCCGGTTGTTTCAAGCAACAGTGGCAGGCGCATCGGCTCCGCTGCATCAACGAATTTGGGATTATGTGAGGTGTTTAGGATCATCCCGAGGTGCCGACGCATTCCAAGGGCGTTGCTCCGCTGCGCAGTGGGAATCCCGCTGACTGCGAAAGGCACCGGCGCGTCCGGCAATTTGTGGGTCGCGAAAACCGCGAGCCCTTCACCGCTCACTGCACGCGCGCAGAGCCCACCTTCGCCAAATGTGCCCGGGTCGCAAACCTCAATGACCCCTGCATCAGTGCGCTTGGGGTCTTCAAAGGTCCACCGTATGCCCCATCGAGACCCCAGAAGAACGATGTTTCCAAATCCGTCTGCGGTTTCTGAAATGAACGAGGAAGGCGTGTCGCCGTTGACGCAATGTGCGGCCGTAAATACAAAAAAACGGCCGCCGAGCTGGACGAGAACACCACTAGCGTTCGTCTCGTCCGAGTAGCGGATCAAAACACCCGCACGAGCGACCGCTTCGCCAATCAACAAACGTGACTCCTCTGTGTCCGCGGTCAGCTTTGACATCCACACAACTCGCGTAACGTCAAA
>JAYTVG010000346.1:0-5926 GCA_043744135.1 Deltaproteobacteria bacterium
GACGAACTGTGGTTGGCGCACGAAAAGCTCGGCTTCACGCTGGAGGAGCTCAAGATCTTGGTGGTGCAGGGGTTCAAGAGCGCATTTTTGCCCTACCGCGAAAAAAGCGCGTTGCTGCGTAGGGTCAACGACGCCCTCGCGGATCTTACCGGTTCACTGCCGCGCGGTGCCGTGCTCGCGCGCGAGGTCGACCGCAGCGACTTACCGGAAGCGTTTGCGCCGGTGGCCATCGGCAGCGACACCGATCGCGTGTAAGCCGGCTGTGATGTCGCGCCAGCCGATTTCACCGACCTTGGGAGGTGAACAATCGAATTTGTTGGTAGGCTGTGGGAATGAAGGACGAAGAAGAAGTCCCAAACTCGAGCGCGCTCACACAGGGGATTTCGGTCGACGTGCGCTCGGCGTTTTTGCCCGATCACTCAAGTCCCGCGGAGCGGCGCTGGGCGTTTAGCTATACCGTCACCATCACCAACGTTGGCGACGCGCAAGCGACACTGCTGGCGCGCCACTGGGTCATCACCGACGCCACTGGGCATGAAGAGCACGTGCGCGGGCCGGGCGTGGTCGGGTCGCAGCCGCAGCTCGTGAGTGGTCAAAGTTTCACGTACACGTCGGGGGCGGTGCTGCGCACACCGCACGGCGTCATGCACGGCGAGTATCTGATGCAACGCCCCGACGGCGCCCGCTTCGAGGCACACATAGCGCCCTTCGCGCTCGTGACGCCCGAGTCCATCCAATAGCGCCGCGCGGGGTCGATGCTGACGTCAAGCGACGTCACGGGATGCTGTCCGCGCAGTACATCGATGCTTGCGCGACGAGCTTTTGCGCCGGCGGGCAAGTCGGCTGGCTGGTCACGATAAGGTAACCGCGGCCGAGGCCACCACCACCGCCACCACCACCACCCGCGCTGTCGCCCGTGGCTGTTGCAGCTGTGCCACCCGAGCCACCCGGCAAGCCGAAACCGCTGCCGCCGCCCTGAGGTCTCATGTCTGGCGCAGGGGCGGAGCCATCTTGACCAGGTGAGGAATTTCCTGATGCGTCGCCCGCGCCGCCACCACCGCCACCGCGGGCGTCGACGACGAACGCCGCGTCAACGACGATGTTGCCTTGCACGATGATGGCGATAGTGCCGCCCGCGCCGCCACCGCCACCGCCCACCATGATGCCGCCGCCAAAACCGCCCTGGCCGCCGGCCAGAAAACGCGCGCCGCTGAGCGCGGCCTTGCCTGCCACCGCGAGCTGTAGGGCCCCACCGCCGCGACCGGGCCGGGCGGGCGGAGGCGCGCCGGCGCCGTCCATGCCGCGACCTGCACCGCCTTGGCAGCCGGCGTTGAGGTTGATGTTGTTGATGGGGTTTGAGTCGCCCGCACCGCCCGCTGCACCGGTGCCGCCGCCCGCGCCGCCTGCGCCACCCGCGCCGACGTGGCCGCCGCCGCCCCCGCCGCGGCCAGCGCTGGCGCCGTCCTGGCCGAGCTGAAGATCAATTGCGCTGCACCCAACACCAGCGCCTTGCGTCACTGCCGCGGTGGTGGCGACGTCAAACGTGGCGCCGGTCGCGTCGGCGTCGCCCCACACGAGCACGATGATCGGTCGGTCGCCCTCACCGCGCAGTGTGCCGTGGAAGTTCAGGTGGCGCACTGAGACGATCAAGCGATCGTCGCGGCTGCCGGGCACGCCGTCAAACCGCACGATCTTCGGCGGCGCAAGCAACGGGTCGCAGTTAGTGGTTACGAGCACGGCTGTGTCGGTGTTGATCGTGACCGTGCAGTCGGCGTTGGCGTCGATGAGGTCGGTGCTCGGCCGCTCCCCGTCAACGATACCGTCTGGCGGCGGCGACATGTTGAAGTCGCGGTAACAAAACGACGGCGTCGCGATCGCGCACAGCCATCCGCTATCCACCACGCAGCCGGTGCAGCCATCGTCGGCAGTGGCATTGGCGTCGTCGCATTCTTCAACGCCGGTGACGTCGCCGTCGCCGCACAGCGCCTCACCTTCACCTTCACCTTCACCTTCACCTTCACCTTCACCTTCGCCTTCACCTTCGCCCTCGCCTTCACCTTCGCCTTCACCTTCGCCTTCGCCCTCGCCTTCGCCTTCGCCTTCGCCTTCACCTTCGCCTTCGCCTTCGCCTTCACCTTCACCTGATGTGCGCGCGGCGCACGCTGCGCTCACGCAGTGTTCGGTCGCGGGGCAGCTGCTGTCGGTTGCACACGGCAAGGCGCTAAAAAAGCAGCTCGATGCGGCTAGGGTCACGGCGATGGTGGCGAAAATTAAGCCGATGTTGCGCATGACACTCTCCATGTCGACGGTGCTTCGCTGCTTATTCAAGCGCGCCGACCACGCCCAGTGCCGCCCCAGCCACGACGACGATTGCGCCGACGGCCACGAGCACGGTGCCGACGCGTCCGCGCGCTTGCGCATCGAGTCGGTCTGCCACGCTGGGCCCGCCTTGGTCTGGCGGCGTGGTGTCTGAAAAGGTCGGCAACGCGATACCAATCAAAACGGCCCCCACCACAAGCCCGACGACGCCCGCGACAGCGACCGCACCGCCCGCGATGACGAGGCCCGACAAACCCGGCCCCGTGGCTGCGACGTCACTCACGTCGGCGCTGCCGAGCATGGTGGTGCGCAAACGCAACAGCGCCGCGCGCACCGCAGGCAACAGCGTCTCGGGCGTGGTGGCCTCGGCGGTCTCGCGCGCCACCGAGCGGCTGGTTTGGGTGTCAAACAAGTTGAGGTGCACGATGGTGGTTTTGCCGAGCTGTCCGACGCTGCCGTGCACGATGTAGCGCGCACCCAACGCGGCGCCGACCTCGGCGAGGCAGCTCGACTCGTCGCAGCCCATCGCCTGCTTTTGTGCGTCGATGCTGACGACGTTTCTGAGGTCCTCGCTTGACAGCACGTCAAGTCGTGTGTCGCGACCCATATCGACAGCGATCTCGTCGCGCACCAAGCGGGTGGTGTCGGTGCTGACGGTATCCGCGCGCAAATCAAGCACCAGCACCTTAAGCGGCGCCGATGGCAACGTCGGCGTTTGCGCAGCCGGAGATGGGACCGCGGCCGTTTGCGTCGCGATGAACGCTAAACACAGCACAGGCGACAACATCAGCCGTCCTTGAAGTACGAGGGAATTGGGTCCAAACGCAACCGCACACCAGCACCGAACAAGATGCCGAATTCAGGAAAGACACGTGGCGTACAAAACAAATCGACGTCGAAGTTTTCGACGCGGCCGTACGTCATGCTCAACGGCACCGTCAACGACCAGCTTTTGCCCTCGTCGCGGGCGATCAAGTGGCTCATGCCGGGCTGATCGGTCTCGACGAAGTTGATGCCGATCTCGCGCACCGGCGTGATGATGGCGGCGGCGCCACCGAGCCCGATGCCGACCGCGAGTGCATTTGTCAGATCGTAAAACAGATGCGCATCCGCAGCGAGTGCGTGCTGGTCGTCGTTTGGCAGCGTGGGCGACAAGCGGTAGCGGTAGTGGACTTGCGAGTACACGCTGAGGCGTTGCCCGAAGGACTTTGCGTAAGCGACACCGCCCTCGAAGTGAAAGCGGATGCCGACTTTTGCTTCACCCGTGTCTGGCACCAAGCGAAAACCGGCATCAAAGTGCGCCAAGCCACCGTCGAGTAGCAGCACGCCGTAGTCGCCTTGCTGTGTGCCGATGGCGCCGCGCACCATCAGGCTTGACGGGTACGGCAACAACGCCGTGCGCAGCTCAAGCCACTCAAAGACGCCAAAGCGAATGTCGTCGACAAAGCGCGTCGGGCCGCTGCCCACCAAGCCGTAGCGCAGGCCAAACGCAAACGCGAGCGGCCGGGTCATCGGTTCGCGGCGGGTGTACGCGACGGGGTCGCCGATGCGCGGCGCGCTCGAATCCGCAAGGGCAGCTGGCGTCGTCGCCGGCGCGGAGTTGGCAGGATCGATCGCGGTTTCGGTGACGGTGTCGGCGGGTGCGCTGTCGGCGGGGACGCTGTCGGCGGGGTTGCTGTCGGCGGGGTTGCTGTCGGCGGGGACGCTGTCGGTGGGGACGCTGTCGGCGGGGACGCTGTCGGTGGGGGCGCTGGGGGACGTTTGCGCAAACAGGGGCGCCGCGGCCATCGACGTCACCACGAGCATTTGCCAAGTCGACGCACGACGCACACGCATGGACGGCGTGTTAGCATGTCAGCGCAGCGAGTACCAACGGTGCGCGCTTCGATTCGTTGTCGGGCATGGTGCGTCGTGCCTCAATCAAACCACCCGCACAGCCAGAGGTCTTGGGTTTCGTCGTCCACCAGGACCAGTGCGCGACGTCCATCCGTCAGCAGCACGACTGCGTAGGCGCGCGCGTAGGGGGTGTCTTGCGCTTCGCCCTCAAGTACGCCGAGCAGCTGCGAGGACACCGGCGGGACCTCTAAGCGCACCGGTCGCTGCAGCACACGCACCGGCCACGGCCAGCCCGCGACAAAATGCCCGTTGCGCGTGACGGGGTGCGGGGTTTGCATGCTGTGGCGCGCCAGTGCGCGTCGACGTCGTTTAGGTGCTGGCAAAGGCGCGGATGGTGCGGGCGGGGGCCACACAAGCGTACTCATGCGCTCGGGCAGGGGGCTGTCGGTGATGCGCAAGATCCCCGAGTTCGCTGGTCCCAGCGCCGCTTGCATCTCCAGCATAAAACGCTGCAGCGCGGCCTCGGTTTGCGCCTGTTTGCGTGCGTGTGGATCGAGCGCGAGTTGCGCCGCGGTGGCCGTGGTGCGTTGTGTGGCAGTGAGCGTGAGGCGCACGGTGGACGCCGCCAACACCACGCGCTCCAAACGCGCCGACAACGCGTGCAACACCGCGATGTCGTCCACCAGCGGCTGAGGGAAAAACAGCGCCACCAGCACAGGAGCGGGTTTGGGTACGGCGCGGTTGTTGTGGTGTTCTAAGTCCAGCTGCAAGGTGAGCTGCACGATGTGTTCGCGGCGCGCGGCCACGCGATCGCATAAGCGCTCACACAAACGCTTGAGCACAAATTGCAGCGCCTCAAGCGACGCCACCGGGTGATCAAACTCTTGCTGCTCTTGCACGACGCTGGGCACAACGATGGACTGCAGCGGCTCTGGGCGCGCATCAAACAGCGTGAGGAAGGTCGAGGCGTGCTCCCCCAAGCGCGCGATGCCGCCATGCGCCAACAACTGTTTGAGCGCCAACACCGTGTGCGTGCCTAAAGCACTTAAGGTGTCATGCAGGTGCGTGGGCAAGTCGAGGTGCGCCAGGGGCAGGGTGCGTAAAAAGGCCTCGACGTCCGTCACCTGCTGCGTGCCGCTGTGGGTGGCCGCGCGCGCGAGACGAATGCTCGGTGCAACCGCCACCACCGCGTGATGTTGGCTGCGGGCACAGCACGCTTTGATCGCGGCCACGATGGCGTCTGTGGACTGCAGCAAGCGCACGTCACACGCGAGCCCTCCGTGCAGGATCTGCACTTGCGGCACGTGTGCAAGCAGCAGCTCCGCGATGTGAGCGAGCTCGCGATCCAAGCGCGCTTGCGTGATCACCACGATGTGCAGCGTGGGACAAAACCGTTGCGCATCGATGACGCGTTGGCCCACCTGCGCCCCGGTGCGCAGCGCCGCGTCGGTCAAGTCGATGATGCGGGTGACCGGGCGAGGCACAAACGCGCCATCCGAGTAGACATCGAGCACCACCGCGACCGCGACGTGCGGCGACAGCGACAACAGCTCCCGCGCCAGGTGCGGCAGGGCCACAAACGCGCGCGTCAGCATGCACAGCTCACGACGCGCACAGGAGCGCTCGACACGCGCGTGAACATGCGTGACTCCTTGGACTACGCGATCGGTGTGCGAACGATGCGCGCTTCCTGCGTCAACAACGAGGCCAACACCCCGCGCAAGATGCGCACGCGGTTGTGGCCGCGCGCGGGTGACGTCGGCAGCGTTAA
>JAYTVG010000347.1:0-1850 GCA_043744135.1 Deltaproteobacteria bacterium
GCGGCTTCATCGCCGCCTTCAACGGGCAGATCATCGATGAGCAGCGGAATCACCAACACGTTGGTGCTGCCGACGCGCGGCACTTTGTAGATGCCGACGTCGTCGGGTTGCGCGAAGTGGTCGATGAAGTCCGCACGAGACGGCTGCGCCCACGCGGCGAGCATCAACAACAAAGCCAGCGCGTGAGGGCGTGACACGTGACGACTGCTTGGGCGAACCGCATCGATCATGGGGGGCTCCGTGGGTCGAAGTTCAAGCGGATCTTTGCCTTGACCGCTGCAGCGTCGCCGGGCGGAGCGAGCGCTGCGCCACCCACGCCGACGTCTCGACGCCGAAACGGTGGCAGCGCTTGGCCGTGTTCATGGGCGCATGCGGCGCCGTGCACGTGGCTCGCCTCAAGCGCGTGGGCGCTGGTGAACACCTGCTGTAAAAAGCCACGCACGCCCTGCCGCCACAACGACACTGGCACCAACAGTGCGCATACCGCACAGCTCACGAGGTGCCACGCGCGCACCGCAGGGAGTACCTGCGGCTTGAGCTCAAACACGTGCACCAGTGCACCCGCGCCGATGGCCACGCACAAGACCATCGCCAACAGCCGCAGCGCCGCCCGTGTGCCGTGCGCGCGCGCGGTATGCACCAGCGACGCCAACGACACATGCGGACCGGTGATCGAAAATGCCATCACCGCCCCTTCGCTGATACCGGCGGCCAACATGACGACGACAAACGGCGTGACACCCGCGGCACAAAAATACAGCGGCACGCCGAGCGCTGCGAATGCAGGGATGGTGACGACGTCGTTTTGGGGCGCAATGTGGGCGCCGAACACGGCGATGGCGCCGGTGCCGACGAGCATCCACGGCAGCGTATGGTCTAGCGCTTGTGCTGCCGCGTCAAACGCGCGTCGGTGCCATCGGGTGCTGGGCCGTTGCCACGTCGACGGTAGCGGGGGGCCCACGAGGCGCTGCGCCCACAACGTCGAAAGCACCATGGCACCGGCGCGCACAGCGAATAACGCTGGCGACCACAGCGCTGCTGTCAGCACGAGCGCGGGCACGGCGTGGCCGGGTGCACCGAGCAACTGCGCGATGCGCTGTTGCGCGAAGCGGCCGTCGGTGCTGGCCTTCACAGCGCCCACCAACAACAAGCCGAGCAGATACGCAGGCGCCGCGTGCTGCGCGGTTGACAGCGCCAGCGCGATGGCCCCAGACGTTGCTGCGTGCTCATCCGCGTCGTGCATCGCCAGCATCCACAGCAGCCACGACGCCAGCGCCACACCCACCAACCCCGCCGCGCGGTCTACTGCTGTGCGCGGCGTGATGAGCGCACTTTCTGCGATCACGTGCAAGATCGACCCAGCCACCAGCGCTTGAAACCAGGCCACGCTGCGCAACGTCGCTGCGTCTGCGTGCGCGGACAACGCACCTGCGCCGAGCTGCGCGCCGATCACGCTGCCGAGCGCGAGCACGCCAAACACCAGCAAGGTCTTCGCGGTGCCGCGCTTGGGGCGCATCAACACCCACAGCGCCAAGCCGACGGGGATGCGGTGGAGCAATACGCCGAGCGCTAGCGTCGAGATGCCTGCGGTGCCGCTGTCCGCGAGCGCTGCACCGTCCATGAGCGCGTGCGCGAACACCGCCAGCAAAAACACCCCGTCGACAAGCTTGCTGGATGCCGACACCGTCGAGGCCACGCGGTGCAGTAAGATCGGCAAAAACACGCCGACCAAAAACGGCACAAACGCGCCGACGCCGCCGAGCTCAACGCTTTGTGGCAACACGTGCACCAAGACGATGCCGCCGACGCTGACGACGACGAACGCGTCGAGGCACGCGGCCAAGCGGCGC
>JAYTVG010000348.1:0-5917 GCA_043744135.1 Deltaproteobacteria bacterium
GTGGTGACAGGCGTGCTCGCGACGATGCCGCCGATCGGCACGCTGCTTGCGCCGCTCGCCGCTGCCATCATCCCAACGCTCATCCACGATGAGCCGCAAAAGGTGAAGGCCGCCGTCGAGGGCAAAACCGCCGATGCGCCTGCGACAACTGACGCTGCCAGCGATGCACCCACCCCGAAACCCGCGTCGGCAACTGCGTCGAAGCCCACGCAAACGGGAGCGTCGACCGCGAGCACGTCGACCGCAAGCACGGCGACGGCCGAGGACAAGCAGGCGGCGATGCAGAGTCGTTCTGAGCAGTTCGAGCTCATCAAGCTCGACATGCAAAAGCTCAGCGAGATGCAGCAGACGCTGTCAGCGATCTTGGACATGAGCCACGAGACCGCGAAGCACGCCATCCAGAACATCCGCTAACCCCCCGCGCCACCCGCGCCACACTTCGGAGGTCGCCCATGTCGACGCACCACGCCAGCAAACGCATCCACACCCACAAGCTCGACGCGACGGTCACGCGCGCGCTGCCCGGGGAATCGTTGGCCGACGTGGCGCGTCGCTTGGGAGACCTCCGCTTGGTGGCTGTCCTTGGCGCGCTCAACCCTGCGCTGCCGCGTTTTGGCGCGCTTGCCGTCGGCACCGAGGTGGCGTTGCCCACCGCAGACGAACTTGCAAAAGCGCGCGCCGCTGCGCGCATCGCTCGTGCGCCGCTCGTGCGCCAAACCCTCGCGCCTAGCGCAGCCCCGGTCGCTGGCGCCGCGCACGCCGACGCCGTGAAACACACGCTCGCGCTCGCCACTGCCCGGGTGCGCGCAGCCCTCGACGCCGTGCACGCCAGTTGCAAACCCGCGGGCGTGCTCGCGCTGTTGCAGGCGGCGCTGCGCCAACCCCAAGCCATGGTGAAGCACCTCGGCAAGTTTGGTGTGCGGCCTGAGGTGGTGCGCGGGCTGGTGGCGGTCGCCGCTGAGGCAATCGCCGTCGTCACCGCCGCGCGCGAACTCGCGCATAGCGGGGTGCCGCTGTTTGCAGCGCGCGAGGGGACTGATGCACGCGCCATCGTGATCGCCGAGCGCATCCGCGCGCAAATACCGATGCTCGACGACACAGTACAGATGAAGCTGGGTGTCGATTTGGCGGTCGCGCCCGTGTTAGCCCAGCTGCGCGCCTTCGCGACGGCGCTTGAGCAAGCGTCAAAAGCATGCGCGCAGCTGCCGATCTTGGCGCAAGCGTTCGCCGCGGGCACGCCGCAGATTGCCGGACCGGCGCTCGCGAAATTCGTTGAGGCATGCGTCGCTGCCGACGTGCCTGCCGCCCTGCGCGACCGAGGCGTCGTGGCGGCGCTTGACAGCACCGCGCTCAGCCACGTCGCGCACAACCCCGCGGCCATGCGCGCACACATCGCGTCGACGATGATCGGCATGTCGCGCCACGCCGACTTGGCTCAGCGCGTCGGCGCGCGCGTCGGTCCCCGGGTGGCGGTGATGTTTGACGCGATGGCGCCGTTGTTGGGCAAGATGGGCACGACGCCGAGCTTTCGCCACGCCCGCGGCGCGCTGTTTACCGACGCGATGATCGCCGCTGGCGGTCCGAACCTTGCCGCGTGCATCGACGGTGCCATCGCGGCCGCAACCCGCGCCTTAGGTCGATCCGCTGTGCCGAACCGTGCCCAGCGCGTCGCCATCGACAAGATCGCAGCGCGCGTGCAGTTTCACTTCCAAAATCGTCCCGCATCGACGCTTGCGCGCGCCGTGCTCGTGGTGGCGATGGTCACTGACAGCGAGTTGTCCGCGCAGTTTGCGCTTGACGATGAGCTTGCGTGGGTGTCGGTGTGCATCGGCAGCGCGACGGCAGCGCTGTCCGCCGCGCGCCACAGTTTTGAGCGCTGCGCCCCCGCGCCCAGCGAGACCCGTTCACCGACCGTGCGAGGTGAACCCATGAATTTCCCCCGGGCACACGCCCATCTTTAACGATCGATCAACAAGGAGAGAGCCATGAGTGTCCGTGTCGTTGCCGTGTCAACCCCGAGCTGCCCAACTACGCCCGCGAATGAGCCCGCGACCCCACCGCGCCCGACGCTGGTCGAGCCCTACCAAAAAGACGAGCCGTTTGACGCGTCGTCGTTTGAGACCGCGGCAGCGCGTCGCCCGGACTTCGTCGCGAGCAACGGTGTGGCGTTTTTTGTCGACGTCAACACCGTGCGTGGCCGACGCGTGATGGAGGTCCGTGCGCGCGTCGACGGCGAGGATCGCGTGGTGGCGCGCGGTGCGCTTGACAACAAGGGCACGTGGCAAATCACGCTCGACCCCAGCGTACAGGGCAACGCCACCATCATCGCTGGCATGAACAGCATCGGCGTGAACTTGCGTGCGATGCGCTAGCGCGGTGCCGTGCTGTGGCGCTCAGCGGTCGCGGTGTCCGGCAATGGCGCTTTGGGCGTTGCGGGCGGCGTCGCTGCTGGGCGCAATGGCAAACACGCACGACCACGCATGCGCTGCTGTGACGCCATCGCCGGCAGCGACGCTGGCGTCCGCGGAGATCGCGTAGGCTTCGGCGCTACCGTGAAGCGCCACCGCGCGCTTCGCCAATGCGACAGCATCGGTGACACGGCCGGCATCGAGCGCCCTGCGCGCGGTAACGATCGCTTCAAACGACTCGATGACGTCGCTGCCGTCACCCAGCGGCGCGCACGCAGGCGTCGTGGGGCGCACGCTGCGCTGCGAGATGAAGCCGGCAGCGAAGCCCACCACCAGCGCCAACACCACGATGGCGACGCGACCGAGCGCGATCGATTGCGATGCGTTCGCGGCTTGCGGCAAACCACGATGCACCTCCGAAGGTTGGCGAAATGGCGACAGCGGCGCGCTTTGTGGTGGCACCACGGACAACGGCGGGGCGCGCCACTGCGGGGTCTCGCTGTCGGCAGCAGCCGCGTTGACGTTTGCGCTGGGCGTGTCGTCATCCGGCCGTGCGGGCTTGGCGCGGTTTGACGCGACGGTGGCGATGTCGGGAGGCTGCGTCGTGACCGAGGGCCTCGGCGCCGCCACGCGCACGGTGACACGCGGTGCCTCAACGGGGATCTGCCCGGGCGTGGCGCGCACCGTGACTTGATCGTGGCGCACCTGAGGGCTGTGGGCGCGCGACGCGGTGACGGCGCGGATGGTTTCGTAGTCTTCGATGTCGGCGTCATCTGCGAACACGTCGTCGTGGGTGCTGGTGACCGCAGGGCTTTGGGCGGTCGCGTCGGTCGCCAACCACGCGCGACCGTTGGGCTCGCGTGGCTCGATCGCCGCAAGCGCGCGCAGGAACTGTTCCGTATCGGCGTAGCGGTCATCAGGCGAACGCGCGGTGGCCTTTTTGACCAGCGCCGACAACGCGCCCGACGCGGTGCTGTCGACGCGCAGCGCCGGAACCGGGTCGAACATCACCGCGCGCATCACCGCCATCTCGTCGCTGCCGCGAAACAAGCGTTTGCCGGCCAGCATCTCCCACAACACGACGCCGAGCGCGTATTGGTCTGCGCGGTGGTCGGTGCGTCGCCCGTGGTACGCCTCCGGCGCGATGTACGCGGGCTTGCCTTTGACGATGCCGCTGGCTGTGCGCACCTCACGCATCAACGCGCTGCGCGCGACGCCGAAATCCGACAACTTGGTGATGCCGTCGGAGGCGATCAGCAAATTTTGCGGTGTCACGTCGCGGTGCACGACCGATTGCGCGCGTCCGGCGGCGTCTTTGTGACTGTGCACCGCACACAATGCCTCTGCGATATCGATGGCGACCGCGAGCGACGCGCGCACCGGCAGCGGGCCGAGCTGCATGCGCTGCCCGACGCTGCCACCCGGTACGAATTCCATCGCGATAAACAGCGTTTCGTCGACGGCGCCGAAATCGAACACGCGCACGATCTTCGGATGCGAAAGCGCCAGCGCGAGCCGCGCCTCGTCGCGAAACATGGCGCTTTTCGCTGCATCGGTGACAAACCGCGGCAGCATTAACTTGATACACAGCGTGTCGTGAGGCCGGTCGCGGTGGTGCCCGAGGAAGACCTCCGCCATGCCGCCTTTGGCAAGCGGGCGCGCCAACACATATGCGCCGAGCGCAAACGGAAACTGCACGTAAAGCTTATACCGCAAAGCTGTGGCGGTCGCAGTGAACCGCTATGATGACGCGGTGCAGCTGCCCTTCACACTCGGCGCGTACCAACTGACGGAGCTTCTAGGCGAGGGGGGCATGGCAGAGGTGTACGGCGCGCACGTCGTCGACAGCGGCGCGCGTGTGTGCGTCAAGGTCATGCGGCCAGCGTTCGCGACCGAGCCGGGTGCCGCGGCGATGTTTCGCGATGAGGCATTCGTGACCGCACAGCTCGTGCATCCCAACATCGTGCGCGTGCTCGACTTCGGCACTGCCAACGCGCAGCTGTATTTGGTGATGGAGCGCGTCGACGGTAAAAACGCGCGCGAGCTGTGCCGCGAGCCGATGCCGCCGTGGACCGCGGCCTATCTCGCCAGCGAAATAGCGCGCGGGCTGGCGTTTGCACACGCACTCACCGATCCAAACGGGCGCGCGCTCGCATTGGTGCACCGAGACGTCAGCCCCCATAACGTGCTGGTGTCAAACGCTGGCGACGTCAAGGTCGCGGATTTTGGCATCGCGAAGATCGCATTTGGCCGCGAGACGCACACGAAGACCGGCATGATCAAAGGCAAGATGACGTACATGGCCCCCGAGCAGCTGCAGGGATTGCCGCTGGATCATCGCGTCGACCAGTTCGCGCTCGGTGTGTGTCTGTGGCAGTTCCTCACTGGGCAAGCGTTGTACACGGGCGCGTCGGCGGAAGTGGTGCGCGCGATTTTGTCGGGGGTCGTGCGCCGGCCCTCCAGCGTCAACCCGAACGTGCCCGGCGCCCTCGACGTCATTTGCGCCCGCATGCTCGCGCGCGACCCCGGCGACCGCTACCCCGACACCAACGCGGCATACCGCGCGCTGCAACACGCAAACCCGGCGGCCGCCACCACCAGCCGCGCGGATCTTGCGCGTTGGGTGTGTGGCCCGCGCCAAAAACCGAGCGCACCGAGCGACCCCGCCGTGCACGCTCGCACCACCCTCGTGGTGTCGCCGCGCGGCTTGCCGGTCGCGACGCTCGTGGCGGTCGGCGCGCTAGGCGTTTTGGTGGGGGTCGGCTGGCACCAGCTGCGCAGCCCTTCGGTGGGCGGCGACGCCTGCCTGCACACGTCGACAGACCCAGCCGAGCTGGCGCGCGCGGCGGATCAAACCATCAAGGCGCAGCGCGCGCTCGAGGCGGGGGAGTTGAGCCAAGCCGAGATGTACGCGGACGCGGCGCTCGCCATCCGCGGCTCGGCACGCGCCCACCTCACCGCGGGCACCGCTGCGTGGGTGGCCAAAAACCACGCGCTCGCGCTGCGCCACTACACGTGCATCATGCAGGTGTGGCCCGACAGCGAGGAGGCACGCACCGCCAGACAAGTCTTGCGCATCGACCCGGTCGCCCCGCCGAACTAACGGTTTCGCCACCGACGCGGATCAGCGCTTAGCCTCCACGTCGCGAGCACCGCAGCCGCAGCCGGCAACAACACCAGCAAACAACCGCCCGCCCCAAAACCAACCCCTACCGGGAACGTCGATCGCGAGCTGTACGGGCTTGTGGCTAGGCGCCGGCGAGGAGCACAGCAAGTGGACTTCCTGTCCACGTCGCGAGCACCGCAGCCGGCAACGACGCCCTCCCCGTCGACGTCACAAGCACAGCAAGCGGGAGACAACCGCCCGCCCCAAAACCACCCCCTACCGGGAACGTGGATCGCGAGCTGTACGGACTTGTGGCTAGGCGCCGGCGAGGAGCACAGCAAGTGGACTTCCTGTCCACGTCGCGAGCACCGCAGCCGGCAACGACGCCCTCCCCGTCGACGTC
>JAYTVG010000349.1:0-22617 GCA_043744135.1 Deltaproteobacteria bacterium
CGGCGGCACACGCGGGTGCGGCGGGCGCGGCGGCGGCGGCAGCTTCGCGGTGTTTTTGGCGAGCTCAAACGCCACCGTGCGCAGCAGCACGCTCACTGCGCGCACGGGTGGCGCCGGCGGCAGCGGCGGCACCGGCGGCACGGCCGGCACGCCGGGCTCGGGCGGTACACGCGGAGGCAGCGCCGACGACGGCGACGCGGGCGGCCAAGGTGGCGACGGTGGCGCGGGCGGGCGCGGCGGCCACGGCGGCGGCGGCGGCGGCGGCGAAAGTTTCTGCCTGTACCGTTTCGCGTCTTCACCGACGCTATCGACCCTGACGTTCGCGGTTGGCACCGGTGGCTCGGGCGGCACGAGCCCAGGCGCCGATGGCCAAAGCGGCGCGTCCGGCACGGTCAAGTAGCGCGCACGATCACGCGGCGCGCAGCATGGACGGCCCACGCGCGACGTCACCACGCAACGTCACCACGCAACGTCACCACGCAACGTCAGCGCGCAACATCACCGCGCAGCTACTTGGCTTTTTTCTTGCTGGCGCCGAGTGCCTTGAGGCGTTCCTTGGCGTCTTTTGTGAGCGGGCTGTCCGCGTATTTTTTAACCAACTCGCCGTAAAACACGATGGCTTCGTCCTTAAAGCCCAGCTGCTCAAATGCTTTGCCGATCTTCAGCAATGCCGCGTCGGCTTTTTCGGACTGTGGCGTTTCCAGCACGCGTTGGTACGCGAGGATGGCCTGCTTAAGCGCCTTCTCCTTGGCTTTTTGGTCCTTCATGCCGCTGGCGTCTGCGAAGGTGCTTTCAGCCTTCCAGTACGCCGCGTTGTCGACGAGGTCTTTGTTGTCGGCGTGGCGCTGCAAAAACACGTCGAAGGCGTTGGCGGCGTCGGTGTATTTTTTTTCGTCGTAGAGTTTTTTGGCGAAGTCGTAGTGCGCTTTGGCGTCTTTGGGGACGTCTTGACCACCGATGCGAATGACCTCATTTGCGTCGGCGACTTTGGGCGCCGACGCGGCTGCAGCGACGCTGACGGGCGGACGGGCCAAGATGCTCTGCACGCTGGCGGTGGTCTCGCCGAGCTCATGGCGCGCTTGTTCGATCTCGCCGCGCAGCGCCTGCACCTCGGCGACAACTTTTTCAAGCTGCACACCGCTGTCGGCGTCGGCTTGGCGAAGGCTCGCGAGCGTCTGCTCGAGGCCCGCGCAGCGTTGTTCCATCGCAGCCAGTCTGCCCTGCTCGCGCGTGGTCTGATCGCCGCTTTGGCGCTGCAGTTCAGCGACGTCTTTTTTCAGCGCGACCATGTCTTGGCGCAGCGCATCGCCTTCCGCGCGCGACGTGATGCAGCCGCTGAGCGCAACGAGGGCACCGACGCCCACCGCTAGCGTGCGGTTCATTGCACCACCAGCTCTGCGCGGCGGTTTTTGGCCCAACCCGACTCGGTGGCGGCGCCGTCGACGGGTTTTTCTTCACCGTAGCTGATGGTCTTCATGCGCGCTTTGTCGACGCCCAGGCGCGTCAGGTGGTCGCGCACCGTGCCGGCGCGACGCTCGCCGAGCTGCAAGTTGAAGTCGGTGGTGCCGCGCTCATCCGCGTGGCCCTCGATGGCGAGCTTCCACGCACTGTTTTGCACCATGCACTTGGCGAAGTTGTTGAGCTGGTCGCGGCCGTCGGGGCGCAAGTCGCTGGCGTTAAAGTCAAAGCCCACCGTGAGTTTTTTGGCGTCGCAGTTGAGCGCGCCGCCAGCCCCGTTTGCCGCACCGGCACCTGCACCTGCACCTGACGCCGGTGAAGCGCAACGACCCTTGTCGCAAGCGAGGCCTCCGCCGCAAGGTTTTGCGTCTGAGCACGCCACAGGAACGCAGGCGAGTTCTTCGCACATCTGGCCTACGCCGCACGCAGCATCGTCGGTGCAGGCTTTGTCGCAGCGGCCGCGGTTGCACTTGAAGCCCGTCTTGCACTGCGCGTCTTTGGCGCACTCTTGGCACTGACCAAACAAGCAATACTGGGCGATTTCTTTGCCAGCCTTGTCCTTTTTGCACTGGTCGTCTTTTTCGCACTTCGGGTACTCCGGACCCGGGCACCCGGCGGCACCAACGACGCAACACAAGGCGACTGCCAGCGCCGCGGCCGTGCGCGACACCGCACCGCGGTGCGTCGAGGTCGCAAGGGAGGAGTCGTTGGAAGCGGTGCGCATGGTGAATTCCTTCGTGTCAAACAGGCCCAAGTCAGCGCCCGGTGCGGCGACGAACAACGCGCGGACCGTAGGCAAAAGCCAGAGCAGAAACAACCCAAAACGGCCCGCGGCGCAGCAGCAACCGTCGTGGTGCCGTGAGCATTTCATCGACCTTGGGAGATGAACGATTGAATTCACCGACCGTGGGAGATGAACGATTGAATCGACGACCTCGCTCGCGCTGGATGAATCCTGCGCGCTGGCAGGTGGACAACGTCATGCATTCACCGTGGCAGGTGACGCATCAAAGTTGATTGTTCACCTCCCCGACGCAGCAAAATCGCCGTAGCGTCATGCCGTGGCCAAGGACTACTACAAATCGCTCGGCGTCTCGAAGGGCGCCTCTGTCTCGGAGATCAAGCGCGCCTACCGACGGCTGGCGCGCAAGCTCCACCCCGACGTCACGGGCGACGACAAGCGCAGCACCGATCGCTTCAAGGAGATCACCGAAGCGTACGAAGTGCTGTCCGATGCCAAGCGCCGTCGCACCTACGATGTGTTCGGCGCCGCTGACGCGCACGGCTCGCGCGCGCCCGACCCGCCATTTCAAGCCGTGACGCAGATGGTGTCGGAGTTGTTTTCGCGCGGCGCCCGCAAGGTCGGTCCGCAGCCCGGCGTCGACGTGGAGCACGTGGTGCGCATCTCGCTCGCCGAGGCGCTGCGCGGGGTCGAAAAAACCGTCGAGGTCACGCTGCTGCGCGCCTGCGACGTTTGCAGCGGTCGCGGATATCCCGCGGACAAACCGCCCGAACCATGCCTCGACTGCGCCGGCACGGGACAGCGCCCAGGGGGGTTCTTGCCGATCGGCCGCGTCTGCGCGCGCTGTGAGGGTGTCGGCACGGTGCGCCGCTACACATGCAAGGCGTGCGCTGGTGAGGGCGTGCGCGACAGCACCGATCGCTTGAAGGTGACCTTCCCCGCGGGCGTCGACGACCAAACGCGCTTGCGCATGAAAGGCCGCGGTGCAGCGGGTTTGGAAGGTGGCGCAGCGGGCGACTTGTACGTTGTGGTCGACTTGATCGCCGACGAACGCTTTGAGCGCAGCGGCCTCGACTTGTTCGTCGACGTCACGATCAGCCTCAAGCTCGCGCTGCTTGGCGGCAGCGTCGAGGTTGTGCTCCCTGATGGCAACGCGCGCATGAACATTCCGGCGGGCACGCAAGGTGGCCAAGTGTTTCGCCTGCGCGGCAAAGGCTTCGCGTCGATGACCCGCGGTGCCAAGCACGACGTCGGCGACGTGATGGTGACGGCGCAGCTCAAGGTGCCAACGTCCCTCAGCGACGAAGCCCGAGCAGCAGTCGAGGCGTTGGCGAAGTTGGTCCCGGGGCTGTAGAGGTCTCAGGGGGATCTCCACACGCGTCGACCCTGCGCATGGCCGCCACGTGCCAACGTGCTCACAGCCAAGCCACCTTTCCTCAGCCGACGGCGTTAGGCCGACGGATCGTATGCGAGCTCGAGGGATGCGATCGGAGCATGCAGAAACGAAACACCCCGGGCGTGCCGGGGTGTTTCGTTGCTCGTGGACGCGAGCGGGCTTTCACCCCGAGCAGGTCCTTTAGGGCTGGCACGTCGGAGTGCCAAAACAGTCCAGGTCCTCGCAGTCGGTCGCGCCGTCTGCGTCATTGTCAAGGCCGTCATTGCAGTTGATCTCGACGATCCCCTGCATGCAGTCCGGTGACGTGAAGCAGTCGATATCTTGACAGTCCACGCTGCCATCACCGTCATCATCGATTAGATTGGTGCAGATTTCAGATGCGCAGTTCGCATCAAACCGACAATCAAAGTCCTCGCAGTCTGCAAACAAGTCGCCGTCGTCGTCGATGGTGTTGTTGCAAATTTCCGTTCCAGGCGGGGCGCATGCGGCGGTGCAGTCGGTATCGTCGCAGTCCACGGCGCCGTCGCCGTCATCGTCCAATGCGTTGTTGCACAGCTCTGTTGGCACTGCGCACGTCGGATCGCTAGCGCAGTCGGTGTCGCTACAGTCTACAGCACCGTCGCCGTCGTCATCGACAGTGTTGGAGCAGTTTTCAACGGCAGTCTGGCACGTCGGGTCCACGTTGCAGTCGGCATCGTCACAGTCCACGTCGCCGTCTGCGTCGTCATCGATGCTGTTCGAGCAGTTTTCAACCGGAGTCTGGCACGTCGGGTCCACGGTGCAGTCGGTATCGTCACAGTCCACGTCGCCGTCTGCGTCGTCGTCAATGGTGTTGCCGCAGATTTCGCCGGCGGGGGCACACGCTGGGTCATTAGCGCAGTCGCTGTCCAAACAATCCAGCACAGCGTCGCCGTCATCGTCGACGTTGTTGTCGCAGACTTCAACTGGCGGTTCGCAAACGGGAGTGCCCGCACAATCAGTGTCGTCGCAGTCAAGGGCGCCATCGTTGTCATCATCGATGCCGTTGTCACATATTTCGGCAGCGGTGGGGCAAATCGGGGTATCGCAGTCCACTCCACACCCGTCCACGATCACGGCGGTCGCGCAGTCAGCGTCATCGCAATCGACCTTACTATCCAAGTCGTCGTCAACGCCATTTTCACAATCATTTTCGTAGCAGTTACGGTCCTCCGCGCAACTGTCCGGGGCGCAAGCGATAGACTCGGGCAAAGAAAGGACTACGAGGATGACAACGATCAGGCGAGTGTGCATGCAGCGAAGCTAGCGCGGTCTGGGGTGTGATGCCCCAGGGCGCGCTGACGTGTCTTGGCTTGAGACAGGCCGCGGCATCCGCCCGCGCAACAAACGGATTCGTCGACACCGCCCTGGCAGAAATGAAACACCCCGGACCTGCCGGGGTGTTTCGTGTTCGCCGTATGGTCGCACCGCTACCGAATGACGCGCTCCAACTGCACCTCAGGGACATCGGGCTTGGATGCAAGAGGGTTCTTCACGCCCAGCGTCCGCAGCGACCAGCTGAGCAGCGCCAGCCCCTCCTCTAACCAGCCGAGAACAGGGATGAGGTCGGTGGGCTCAGGCACAACGATGTAGATGCCCGACATCACCGCCAACGTAACGGTCCGGCCGTCGACGTCGTGACGGCCGATCGAGACTTCGGGATGGTGCAAGCGCAGACCAGCCGAATCAGCCGCGGTTGTGACTGAGCACAGCGCCAGCGACGTCCACCAGCGAGGTCCACGCAAAAACGTGGCTAGCGAGCTGTGGGCGTCGCGAGCGAGCAGCGCAGGCAACATCGTTCCGCGGGCTAGCGAGCTGTGGGGGTCGCTGGCTAGGCGGCGCAAGGAACATCGTTCCTCGATGTGACTGAGCACCACAGCGCCAAAAACGTCCACCCAAAAACGTAGCGAGCTGTGGGGTCGCTGGCGAGACGGCGCAAGGAACATCGTTCCTCGATGTGACTGAGCACCACAGCGCCAAAAACGTCCACCCAAAAACGTGGCTAGCGAGCTGTGGGCGTCGCTGGCTAGGCGCGAGCGAGGAGCGCAAGGAACATAGTTCCTCTATGTGACTGAGCACCACAGCGAAGCAACAACGCCAGCGCCACCCACACCCACACCCAAACCCTAAACCGACGTCCACCGAGGAACGCGGATAGCGAGCTGTGGGCGGCGCTGGCTAGGCGCGAGCGAGGAGCGCAAGGAACATAGTTCCTCTATGTGACTGAGCACCACAGCGAAGCAACAACGCCAGCGCCCACAGTTCGCTATCCGTGGGAGAGGAAGCGTTCGGCGTCGATGGCGGCCATACACCCCGACCCCGCTGCGCTGATGGCTTGCCGATAGATGCTGTCTTGCACGTCGCCACAAGCAAACACGCCTGCGATGTTGGTTTTCGTGCTGCGACCTTTGGGAAGCAAATAGCCTTTGTCGTCCATGTCAACGACGCCGCGAAACAGCTCGGTGTTGGGTGCGTGACCGATCGCCACGAACAAGCCGCCGATCTTCAAGACCTTCTCCGCGCCGGTTTGCGCGTGCTTGACCTTGAGCCCCACGAGCCAATCCTTCTCAAAAGGACCGACCTGCTTTTTTTCCGTCAAGATCTCGATGGGAATTTGGTTCATATCGAATTGGATCTTGGGGTTTTGTTTGGCGCGCTCGAGCATGATGCGCGACGCACGGAATTCGTCACGCCGGTGCACGAGCGTGACCTTGCTGGCGAAGCGCGTCAAAAACGACGCCTCCTCCATCGCGCTATCGCCCCCGCCGATGACCGCGAGCTCTTCGCCTTTGTAAAAAGCACCGTCGCAAGTCGCGCACGCCGACACGCCGGACCCCTGCGACATCAATTCTTTTTCGCGGGGCAGACCGAGCAACTTTGCGTTGGCGCCCGTCGCGATAATCACGGTGCGGGCTTTGATCACCTCGCCGCTTTCGCTGGTCAGCAGCTTCGGGTTTTGATGCAAGTCAACGGTCGCGATGTTTTCTGCGCGCACGGTGGTGCCGAAACGCTCCGCTTGCTTCTTGAAGCGCTCCATCATCTCGGGCCCTTTGATGCCTTCGGGAAAGCCAGGGTAGTTCTCCACCTCGCTGGTCCACATCAACTGGCCGCCGGGAATGTTCGGCGCCGACCCCTCAAACACGACCGGCTTCAAATTCGCCCGCGCCGCGTACAAAGCCGCAGTCCAGCCCGCCGGTCCTGAGCCAATGATGACGACGTCAAGAATTGCGGGCGAGGTCGACATAAGGTTCTCCTAGTTTCATTGCCAAACGGTCGATGACGCCACCGACAACGCTTCGCGCATGACGCAACCGGTGCTGAAAATCAATTGTGCATCTCGACCGCGGCGCTGTTGCAAGGTTCGATGCGCGGTCTCAGCCCGCGTTGCATGCCGGTGCGCGACAATCGCCGCGCTAGCTGCGTCGGGCGATCGACCGCACGGCCTGCAGAGCTTCGTCAACGTGCGCCTGCGCTTGCAAAAAGCCGTTGTGGATATGGCGAACGATGCCTTCGCCGTCGAGCACGTAGGTGACGCGCCCCGACGCCAAGCCGAACGCACCTTTCGGAACGCCGAAGATCTCGTTGCGCACGCGGCCTTGTGCATCAGCGAGCAACGGGTACGTGAGGGCGTGGTTGCCCGCGAAGCTGCGGTGGCTTTGAACGCTATCGCCACTGATGCCGACCACGCGCGCGCCCGCCGCCGCAAAATCCGGTCCCGCATCACGAAACGCGCACACTTCTTTGGTGCACACCGTGGTGTCATCCTTGGGATAAAAAAACACCACGATGGGGCCGTGGCCGAGGTGCTCGACGAGGCGGAAGGTTTTGCCGTGCTGATCGAGCAGCTCAAACGGCGCGATTTTATCTCCGATGGCCGCAGCTTTCACGCTAACGCTCCACGTTTCGCTTGGTCGTTTTCGCCGCCACCAGATCGTCGATCTGCGCGAGCAGCGACGCGGCACGCCCGTCGCCGAGATCTTGCGCACGTGATGCTTCGATGCGCGCGTCGGCGAGTTTCCCGGTCGAAAACAGCGCGTACGCCAGCCCGAAGCGCGCGCCGACGAAGTTCGGGTCGATGTCCAGCGCCTTGTTGAATGCGACGCGCGCGTCCGCGTGCTTGCCCAACCGCCCTTGCACCTTGCCAAGCTCGGTCCATGCGAAGACGTTTTGCGCGTCGACCTCGGTGGCACGTTTGAGGTGGTCTTTGGCGGACTCCAAAAAGCGTTGACCCGCGCTCGGGTCGCGCGCCTGCAAATCAGCAGCGCGTCGGCTTTGCGCATGGCCGAGCGCGAGTTGTGCGACCGCGTTTTTGGGATCTCGCAGCGCCGCCTTGTCGTACGTTGCCAGGGCGCGCGCGAAGTCTTTCGCGGTGCCGTCGACGACCGCGTACAGCGGATCAAACGCCTTCGCTTCATCGATGAGTTGGCGGACCGCAACCTCGTCGGCGGTCTCGCCACCGACGACGCGCTGGGCCAAGTGATAGGTAAGCTTGCTCATAAGTTTGGCCGCCAACTCATCGTAAAGCGAGAAGGTCTGCGCGAGTGGGCCAAACACCCGTTCGCTTGCCAACAACTGGCGTGATTCCACTTCGAGCACGCGCGCGCTAATGGCGATTTCCTCTTGCATCACCTGGGCGCTGCCGATGACGACGTAGCGCGCGTCGACCATCTGTCCGACCTGCAAGTAGCTCTCCTCTTCAAACAGCCCCGACTGGTTGCGCGCGATGGCGCTCACCGCCTTGTCGAGCTGGCTTTCTTCGACGGTGCGCAGCGACTTGTCGTTGACGAGCTTGTTGATGATCGCTTCCGATGCGCCCTCACCGAGGTGAACGTACCTTTCTTCTTTGTTGAGCACCTTAAACGGGAACACCGCGACGGTCGGCGTGTTGTTTTTGTCCGCGTGGATGGGTCCGGCCGTCGCGTGTGGTGCGAGCGCCGTGCAGGCAACGACCGCGCAACACCACAGCATGGGACGAACGAAACGCTTTTGTTGCAACAGGACTGTGCGCGTCATAAGCGCGTGACTGTAGTCTGTTTGCGGCGTCGCGTCATCGAATGTCCGGGCAGCGTCACTTTCACCTTGGGCGGTACCCGCGCGCGAACCGGTTGGCTAACGCCTCACCGTGCGCAGCGTGCGTGACCACGCGCCCACAAGCGCGTAGGCTGTGTCGTGTCCATTGAATCCGCACTGCTACGCAAAGTCGCGTTGTTTGAGAGTCTCCTCCCCGAACACCTCAAGCTCGTCGCAGCCATCGTCGAAGAACAACAGTTCGCTGCGGGGACCAAAATCTTCGAAGATGGCTCCGTCGCTGACCGCTTCTTTTTTATCATCCGCGGCAAGGTGCGGATCTCAAAACAAATCCCTGGCGTCGGCGAGGAGGCATTGGCGGTTTTGGAGCCGGGCGACTACTTCGGTGAAATGGCGCTCATCGACGACAGCCCGCGCAGCGCGGACGCCATTACCAACACCAGCGTCGTGGTCGGGTCGATCGCGAAGGCGACCTTTGAAGATCTGTTGTTCATGAACAAAGACCTCGCGTACGACATGTTGTGGACGTTTGTCACAACGCTGTCGTCGCGGCTGCGTGAGACCAACGAAAAGATGCGCGCGTTTTTGACCCTCGCAGGCAAGTTCTAGCTGTTACGTGGAGCGCGGCGCCTGCAGATGCGCCAGCGCCTCCGACTGTCCAAGCTGCGCGCCCTGAATCGCCTCGACCGCACGCAGCGCTTGCGCCGACGCCTCCGCTTGGGCGCTTTGCACCGACGACAAGCGCGCCGCCATCTCGGTGATGCGTGCGAGCGCCGCGCGTGCAACTTCGGCCCCATCGGCCTGCGCACGGCTGCGCGTTTGCAAATCTGGCGCGAGCTTGCGCAACCCCGCCAGGGCACCGTCGATCCGCGCGGAGGCGAGCACGTGCGCCGTGGTGGCGACTTCAGCGAGTGCCAACAGCCGCGTGACATCGGCCATCGCTTCTGAAACGGCGTGCGTACGCCGCGCTTGTTCTTTGGTGGCGGTGTCGATGCCTTTGACCTGTTGCGTCGCGAGGTGTGCAGACGCGACGATTTCCTCGAGCGCGCGCGCCGCCTCCTGCGACAACGTCACACCTGCGTCGATCGCGGTGGTGCCGCGTTCCGCCGCGATGATGGCGCTTTTGGCCTCGACGTTGACCGCGCGGATGACCTCGACGATGTCGCGCGAGCTACTTGCGGTGCGCGCCGCGAGCGCCTTGATTTGGTCGGCGACGACCTTGAAGCCGGCGCCGTGCGAACCCGCTTGCGACGCGATGATCGACGCGTTGAGTGCCAGCACGTTGATCTCAATCGCCACCTCTTGAATGATGGCGTTCATTTGTGAAATCGCGCGCACACGAGTTGTCAGGTCGTGGATGGCGACGTGAACCATGCGCGAATTTTCGCGAATCTCGTCGACACCATCGAGGGCGTGTCGCACCGCAGCTTGCCCGCGCGCCGCCGTCACGATCACCGCTTCCGACAGTGACGCTGTTCGCCCGGCCCCTTGCGCCACGCGTGATACCGCGTCTTCCATGCTCACCATCGCGTCGCTGGTACTGTGCGCCGACGACGAGACAGCGGCCAAACCGCCTTGCACTTCGCCGACCGACCGTTTGAGTTGCACCACCGCGTTGGCGCTGTCGTCGAGGCCTGCGATGAGCGCGGTGACGACGTCTTGCACCTCTATGGCACTTTGCGCCATCGCGCTGAGGCGTTCGTCCGAGGCAGTGGTGGTGGCTGCGAGCGTCTCGACGCTGGAGGCAATCGCAAACACGGTGTCGCGCAATTGTTCCGCGACCTTGCGCGTGCGTTCAAGCCCCTGCTCTTGGTGCTCTGAGGTGGTGCGCATTTCGCGCAAAAATGCATCTTTGCGTCGAGCATCCACCACGATTTCGTCGCGATGCGCCGCCAGCTGCTCGTTGAGCTTTTGCAGCGCGAGATTTTTATCGCGGCCGCGTTCGGCCTCGCGTTGCAACAGCTCAAGCGTCTGCGCGCGCGTCCCTTCGTAGATGTAGGCGAACGACGCCAAGATTGCCAACACCGCAACCGCGCCGGCCGCATGAAACCAATCGTCCGTCGCTGCGGCGCGAATAAACGGCGCATCAAGTTGCGGGCCAAAAAACAGCACGATCGAGCCGACGATAGCGATGGTGGTGACCGCGACCCCGAAGCGTCGGCCGACGGTGAACGCGGCGACGATCGGCGTCACCAACAAGAACGTTTGCGACGCATCCGATGCGCCTTGCCCATACCAACCACACAACAACACCACTGCGACGGTTTCAATGCACACGACGATCGCCGCGTTGCGGGTGGTGTGTTGCCACCACGCCAGCGGCACGTTCAACAACGACAACGCACCGCCGCACAGCAAAATGAGCGAGGGCCCTTCAATACGCCCCGTCGTCGCTTGCGCTTGCCAACCGAAAAAAAACGCCGCGAGTGTCAGCGCAGTTTGAATCGCCAAAAACAGCCGACCTCGACGCAGCTCCTCCACGTCACCGTGCATCGCTGACGGAATCAGACGATCGAGCATCGCGAGCCAGGGTCGAGGGAAGTGGGCGTCGCCGGATTCAGTCACGCGCAAGGTATAGCTGAAACGCCGACGCACGTGGCGCATGAGCGTGCCGTTAGGGCGCAATCTGGCTGAGGCGGTTGTGCGGATCGTGCGGCACCGCTAGGCGAAGTCGTGACCTCCTCCTCGACAAACGTTGGCTTGTCCACCACGCGCTGGCGGTGGGCGTTGCCGGCGGTGTTGGCGCTCGGCGTTTTCCTGCGCCTGCTCGGGTACTTCTCGCGCGACTTACAGCTGTGGTTGGACGAGGCCTCGTGGGCCATCATGATGGTGAAGGGCACCGCGGCGTGGATTCGTCCCGCAGGGTATATGTGGCTGGAAAACGCCGTCGTGTCGGTCAGAAACACCGAGGCGACGCTGCGGTTGCCGTCGTTGGTTGCCGGTGTGTTGTTGTTGCCCGTGTGGTGGCGCGCGATGAGCCGCGCAATGTTGCAACAGCCAGCGCCGGTGGTCGAGGTCGTGCGCGCCACGGTGCTGGTCGGCACCTTCGTGTTGGCGGTGCACCCTATCGCTGTGTCGATGAGCAAGGAATTTAAGCCCTATATCATCGATGCGCTGCTGCACGTTGTCCTCGTGTGGTGTGCGGTCAGCTACCTGCACAAGCCGCGTCGGCTTGCGCTCGTCGCCCTCGGTGTCACGGCTGTAGTGTCGCCGCTGTTTGCTTGGTCGCTGGTGTTTGCGTATCCCGGTGTCTTCGCCACCACGATGTGGCGTGCGTTTCGACAACGACGCTTTGGTGACCTCGCGATCGCCGCCGGTGGCGCTGCCGCCACGCTTGTGACGCTGGTGCTGATTTGGCGCGCACGCGTCGCTGGCGAAAACGAAAAGACCTCGTTTTGGGGGCGCAAATACGACGTGTTTTATGTCGCGCACCCCGGTGACAACAGCCTTGCCCCGATTGCGTGGAGCGTGCGCAAGACCTGGCAGCTGGTGGTCGCTCCCCTCGACCTCGACTATCTGGTGCCGGTCCCCGTCGCTGTCTTTGGCGGCTTGTGCACACTGTTGGCGCTAGCAGCGCTGGTGCAGTTCGTTCGGCTGCGTTTGTACAATCAGCTCGCGTTGTGGGTCTTGCCATGGGGGATGTGCTTGCTGTTTAACGCGGCGGGCAAATGGCCGTGGGGGATGTTTCGCACCAACGCGTTCATGCTCGTGTACGCCGCCGCGCTGTTGGCGTGGGGTGCGTATGCTGTGACGGTGTGGCTCGCCGGCTTGCCGATCGCGTCGTCACGCGGCTGGCGCACCGCGGGCGCTGTCGTGGTCGGCGCCATGCTGGTGGTGGCGCTGCCGTGGCACTTAGGGAACTTTGCTGTCAAGCAGGAGCGCACGTTGGCGTTGAGCTCCTCGGTGCGCACCGCCATGGACGACATCGTGCGTGAAGAAGGCCTGCACCCGAGCGTGCGCAACGCGCTGACGCACGCGAAGCCTATCTTGCTCCTCGATGGGCACGCGTGCGGGATCTTTGAGTACTACAGCGAGTATCACGCCGACAGCGCGCCCGCCTTTGGCTCGTTTTTTCACGATCGCTTCGAGGTCGTGTGCGCCACTGTGTCCGCACGCAAGTGGAACAAAGCGCTCACGGAGCACGCCGACAGCGTCGCGTGGATCTTGTCGGCGAAGCCATCGTTCGTCGCATTGACACACAGGTTGCTCGCGCTTGAGCCGTTAGCGTCGTCGTGCCGCCCCACCATCGATCGCACGCTTCCGGTCGACAACCTGCTGGTGCGCTGCGCACGCGAGCCGCGCTGATCCATGCGCGCGATTGTCTGGGGCACCTACGACACCACCAAACCGCGCACGCGCATCTTGTTGGCGGCGCTCGCGGCCACGTGCAGCGACGTGCAGGAGATCCACGCCGACGTTTGGCGCGAGGTCACAGACAAAAGCCAGCTCAAGGGGCTAGGGCCGAGACTCGCATTGCTGCTGCGCTGGTTGTCCGCGTACCCGATGTTGCTCGCGCGCTATGCCTTCGCGAAACGTGCAGATGTCGTCGTCATCGGCTACCTCGGGCAGCTTGATGTGTTGGTGGTGTGGCCGTTGGCTTGGCTGCGCGGTGAGAAGATCGCTTGGGATGCGTTCATCTCGCTGTACGACACCGTCGTTGATGACCGCAAGATGATCTCGCCCGACGGCTTCCTCGCGCGTGCGCTGCACACGTGGGAGTGGTTGGCGTGTCGCGCGGCCGACCTCGTGCTGCTCGACACCGAGGCGCATGCGCAGTTTTTTCGCACAGCGTTTTCGTTGCCGCGTGGCAGCCATGTGCAGTCGTTTTTCGTTGGCGCTGAAGCGAGTGCGTTTTCGCAGACAACGAAACCGGCCACGCTCAGCGACGACGAGCCGGTGCGCATGTTGTTTTACGGGCAGTTCATCGCGCTGCACGGCATCGGCACCATCATCGAGGCCGCGCGTTTGACGGACGCCCGCGTGCAGTGGGTGCTGATTGGGCGGGGACAAGAAAGCGCGCGCGTGCAGCGCATGCTCGACGCACATGCGCTTGCCAATCTGACCTGGATCCCTTGGGTTGACTATCGCGCGCTGCAACAACACATCGCGCGGGCCCACGTCTGCCTCGGCATCTTCGGCGCCTCAAGCAAAGCAGCGCGCGTCATCCCCAACAAGGTGTTTCAAATCTTGTCGGTGGGCAAAGCGCTCATCACGCGCGACTCGCCTGCGATCCGCGAACTGCTCAAGCCCACGGACGCGGGGGTGTATTTGGTACCGGCCGCGGATCCGCAAGCGCTGGTCGACGCCATTGAACGCTACCGCGTCGATGCGGCTACGCTGCGTGAGCCACTGCACGCAGCGATCGTGCCGGCATTTTCTGCGGCAGCTATCGCGACGCAGTTGCAGCGTGCGCTGGCGTCGTTGTTTCACAAGGAGTCACCGTGAGTGATGTTGTTGTCGACACCGAATTCGGTGCGTCATTGCCGGGCGTGTGGGTGCCCGCGCCGCGCTATTTAATGCGTCGGCACCGTGTGCTGCAAAATACCAAAACCCTCGCACCGGGGTCGCTCGTGGAAGTCGGCTGCGGCGCGGGTGCCCTGTTGCACGATTTTGTGCGCATGGGCTTTGCGTGTCGCGGTGTCGAGGCGAGCACCGACGCGCTCGCGGTTGCGCGGCGCATGCACTCGGGCACCGGCACCGACATCACACAAGCGCCAGATCCGACGTGGCACGAGTGCTTTGACTACTTGCTGTCATGCGAGGTGCTCGAACATATTAACGACGACGCTGCGGCGCTCAAACAATGGGTGGGGTGGTTGAAGCCGGGCGGCACCGCGGTGCTCAGCGTCCCCGCGCACCAATGGCTGTGGGGAAAAAGCGATGAGTGGGCGGGACACTTTCGCCGCTATGCGCGCGCGCAGTTTGAAGAGCTGGTGTCGCGCAGTGGTCTCCTCGTTGACCGCGTCGAGTGCTACGGCTTTCCGGTGTTGGTCGTGACGCGCAGCGTGCGCAACTGGATCGCGCGCCGCAGCGTGCTTGCTTCGCGTGAACAAAATACCGCGCGCAGCGGCGTTGATCGCAGTCTGGAAGTGAAGATGTACGGCTTGCAGCGGTCGCTGCCGTTGCGCGCAGCGTTGCGCGCGACGCAGTACACGCAAGACCGCTTTTTGCAGACCGACCTCGGTGAGGGCTATTTGATCGTCGCCCGCAAACCCCGCTAGACACGAGCGCTGTTTGGGTCTTTTTGGATCAGCGCGCGCGCAACCACAAATGTGACGACGTCACCAGCGATCGACTGCACGCGGCTGAGCACCACCAACATCGCTGCCGCGCCCACCACTGCGCCGCCGCCCGCGGCACTGCCGAGCAACGCCACAAACACGCCCTCACGCACACCGACGCCGCCGGGCGCGCCAGGCGTCACAAAGCCCAGCACCCAAGCAAGCGCGAAGCCACCGATCGCCTGTGCCAACGTCAGTATCTCAGTGTCGGGCCACGCACAGCGGGCCGTCACGTAAAGCGCGGCGCCCACACCGACAAACGTCAGCACGTCGCAAGCCACCGCGGTGAGCGCACCGCGCCACGACAACATCGCCGCCAACGACGTCACGGTGGCCACGACGCGCGCCCGCACCGTGTGCCACAGCACTGCTCCGACGGCTACGAGCAGCGCCACAAGCAGCACGGCCCAGCGCACCCACGTGGGCGACAGTGACGGCACCAACGTTTGGATGCGTGAGGCAAAAACCATGGCGGCGAGCGTCACCGACGTCGCCACCACGAACGCCGTCTCCACAAGCACTGACAACGCCACCACTGGCACCGCGATACCGTAACGCGCTGCGAGCGTGGTGCGGCCGACGAATTGAAAGATGTTTCCCGGCAGGTATTTGGCAATTTGCGCGCTGCCGCAGATCGCGAAGGCCTGCTTGACGGTGAGCGTCGTGCGCGGATCGTGCTCCAACAAAAAGCGCCGCCACACGATCGAACCCAACAGCACCGCCACCACGTTCGCCAGCGCACCGACCGCCATTGCGAGCACGAGCAGCGACGTCAACTGCGGCAGTGCGCTGTTCGCTTTCACGAGCTCGCCGACGACAAACACCAAGGCGAGCACCGCAAGCGCGCTGCCGGCGAAGCGCAAAACTGTAGCGCGCTTGAGCTGCACATGGTCAACGTAGTGTTCGTCCGTGTCGCGGTCAACGCGCACGTGTGCGTCGACGAACGCCTTTTACACGCTCATGCGGTTGGGCTAGCCCACGGCCAAGCATGAAGCTCATCATCCAAATCCCGTGCTTCAACGAAGAGCAATCGCTGCCGGTGTCGGTGCCGCGTTTGCCCAAGAGCATCACCGGCATCGACACCATCGAATACATGGTGGTGGACGACGGCAGCAGCGACCGCACGCGCGAGGTGGCGGCGCAGCTCGGGGTGCACCACGTGGTGGGCTTCGCCAACAACCAGGGGTTAGCGCGCGCGTTCATGTTGGGCTTGCGAAGTGCGCTTGAGCGCGGTGCGGACATCGTCGTCAACACCGACGCCGACGACCAATATAACGCCGACGACATCGAGAAGTTGGTGGCGCCGATCGTGGCCGGCACCGCTGAGATGGTGATCGGCGAGCGCCCGATCGCGAGTATCGCGCACTTTTCGCCCATCAAAAAAATCCTGCAAAAGCTCGGCAGCTCGGTGGTCGCCAATATCAGCGGCACAACGATTCGCGATGCACCCAGCGGCTTTCGCGCGTTCTCGCGGTCGGCCGCGGCGCGGCTCAATGTATTTTCCGACTACACGTACACGCTTGAGACCATCATTCAGGCCGGCCAAAAAAACATGGCGCTGACGTCGGTGCCAATCCGCGTCAACCGCGACCTGCGGCCATCGCGATTGGTGCGCAGCATCCCCACGTACATCCGGCGATCGATCGCGACCATGCTGCGCATCGCGGTGGTGTACCGGCCGTTTCGCTTCTTCATCTCACTGGCGTTGGTGTTTGGCGTGGTCGGGCTCGCGTGGTGCGGGCGCTTTTTGTACTTCTATGCGACGGGCAATGGCGGCGGCCATATTCAGTCCATCGTGCTTGGCAGCACGCTGCTCGTCATCGCGTTTCAGACCGGTCTGCTTGCGTTTGTGGCTGATTTGCAGTCGGTGAATCGCAAGTTGCTGGAGGAGCTGCTCGAGCACCAGCGCGCGGCCCGCCAGCCACGCGAATGAACATCCCCACCAGCAGCACAATCACAGTGGCTGTTGCCAAAGCGGCGCCGCGCGTGACTGCGATCGTGTTGGCGCTGGCCGTCGTCGTGGTGCTCGCAGTGCACGCGAGTTTGATCACGCGCTTTAACGCTAACTGGGACGAGTTTTATTTTCTCTCACACATCCACGCGTACCAGCGCGGCGAGTTGGTGGCGCGCCTGCTGACGTTTCACGTGCACTTTTTGGGCTGGGTGACGCGCATCGACAACGAGGTCGACCAGGTCATCGCGCTTCGCGTGGTGATGTGCGTTTGCATGCTCGTCACAAGCGCAGCAGTCGCGCAGCTTGGTCGCAAGCTGCTTGGCACCTGGTCCAGCGGGCTGTTTTGCGCGCTGGTCGCGCAGTCGTTTTCGTTGGTGATGTTTCACGGCGCCAGCGCGCGATTTGATCCGTTGATCGTCGCGTTGCTGCTGAGTGCTGCGGCGCTGTTGGTGGGGACGCGCGCCGTTGCTGCAGGAGCGGCCGGGCTGTGCTGCGCGCTCGCGTTGTTGGTGTCCATTAAGTCTGCGCTGTGGCTGCCGACGCTGGTGGCGGTGCCGTTTATGACCGGCTTCACGCGACGACGCGCACGTCAGATCGTAGCGTTTTGCATGACCACCGCCGTAGCCTTCGCTTTGGGCTACGCGCTTCACGTGTGGAGCTTAGCGCCCGCGACCCTCGACGTCAGCGGCGTTACGCGCGATGGCGGCGGTGCTATCGCCATCGCACGCACGATGCTCGGTGGCGTCTTTCATGGTGTGCCGTGGTTCCCGCGCAAGGAGGTCCTCGATCGCACGCTCGTCACCGATCGTTGGTTTTGGCTGTTGTTGGTTGTTGGCTGCCTGTTGTGCATCGTGCGGCGTCCGTTTGCGCTCACGGCCTCAAACGCCTTGCTGCTGCTGCTTGCGGTGCCGCTGCTGAGCATCACGGTCTACCGAAACGCGTACCCCTACTACTACGTCACCATCGTGCCACCGGCGGCGCTGCTCGTTGGTGTCGTCGTTGCGCGTGTTGAGGTGGCCTTGGCGCAGCGCGTCTTGTTGCGCGCCGTCGTCACGCTGGCGTTGGCGGCGCCGTTTTTGGTGGGCGTTTTTGGTTTTGAGCGCGCCAACCACGGCGACGCGCTGACGCATCAACGCAGCTTCATCGAAGGCGTGCGCGCGGTGTTCCCTCAGCCGGTGCCGTATGTCGATCGGTGCGCAATGATCGCGAACTACAAAAAGATTGGTCCGTTCATGAGCACGATGGCGCTCGCAGACTATCGCGCACACAAGCATCCAGTGTTTGAAGAACTGTTGCGCGAGCAGCGACCGCAATTCTTGGTGGCGAATGTTGAATCCTTGCAACTGCAAGATGTGTTTGACCCGGTCGGCAAGAAGCGATCGAAGCGCCACGCGTTACTTGATGACGACGTGCAAACGTTGCAAGAAAGTTTCGTTGCACACTGGGGCGCGCTGTGGGTGGCCGGCCGCGCACTGGTGTTCGACGCCGCAGGCGATCGATCCATCACGATCCACATCCCAGGCTCATACGTGCTGTCGCTGGCGCCGTCAGACGCTGCGGTCTTGGTGGACGGCGTCGAACACCATGCCGGCGACGTCGTCAAACTCGCTGGACCGCACACGATCGCAGTTGATCGGGCAGCGCATCTGACGTTTAAGACCGCGCAAGCGCTGGCGCCGCCTGCGCGTGCAGCCGAAACACGCAACCTGTTTGGCGCGCAAAAGCCTCGCTGACGCGTGAGCCCATCGAGGTCACGCTAGTAGTGCCAAGGGAAACGCGAGAAGTCCTGTGGGCGCTTTTGCAAAAACGCGTCACGGCCCTCTTGGGCTTCGGCGGAGTTGTAGGCGAGCCGTGTGGCCTCGCCGGCGAACAGCTGCTGCCCGACCAAGCCGTCGTCGGGAAGATTGAACGCGTACTTGAGCATGCGCATCGCGGTGGGGCTTTTGGAGTTGATGATGCGCGCCCACTCAAGCGCCGTCGATTCAAGTGCTGCATGGTCGACGACGGCGTTGACCATGCCCATGTCAAACGCCTGTTGCGCGCTGTATTCAAATCCCAAAAAGAACACTTCGCGTCCGCGTTTTTGCCCGACTTGACGCGCCAACAGCGCCGAGCCGTAGCCGGCGTCGAAGCTGGCGACGTCAGGATCGGTCTGACGAAACACCGCGTGCTGCTTGCTCGCGATCGTCAGATCGCACACGACGTGCAAACTGTGGCCGCCACCGACCGCCCACCCCGGCACCACCGCGATGACGATCTTTGGCATGAAGCGAATCAACCGCTGCACCTCCAAGATGTGCAAGCGCCCGAGCGAGGAGTGCGCGGTGCTGGCGTCGTTCGGGTCGTATTTGTAGCCGTCCGCGCCACGCACGCGCTGATCGCCGCCCGACGAAAATGCCCACACGCCGTCTTTGGGGCTCGGGCCGTTTGCCGTCAACAACACGCAGCCGACATCGGGCGTTTGGCGTGCGTGGTCGAGCGCTATCGCGAGTTCGTCGACGGTGCGCGGACGAAAGGCGTTTCTACAGTCGGCGCGATTGAACGCGACCCGCACAGTCCCGTGGCTCACAGCGCGGTGGTATGTGATGTCCGTGAAGGCATCAAACGGCGCCCCTTCGATGCGCTGGTACTGCGACGCGTCGAAGAGTTCGCTCACGTGGGTCGTCATGTCTTGCCTTTGCTTAGTGAATGGTTTCGCGTGGTGCAGCGCCGAGCGCGGTCATGTGCTGCGCTGCCAACTTCGTCAACGTGGCGACGGAGGGCTTGGGCAAAAGGCTTGCGGGGACGCGTAGGGCCGCCACCGGTCGCATGAAATTCGCAAGCGCATCGTGAGCGCGCGTGACGAGCCGCTGTTGCACAACATCGTCGTCCATCAGGCTGTCAAAAAACGCGAATGCACGTTGTCCGAACTCCGCGTCGTCGACTGCGACCACCCACACCGACACATCCGCGTCGCTTAACACCTGCGCGACGGCATCAGGGTGGACGTTTTCGCCGCCGCTGGTGAACTGGCGATCGCGCCTGCCCACCACCACGACGCGGTCCGCCTCGAGACGTGCGAGGTCTAGGCTGTCAAACCATCCGTCCGCGCCCGTGCAGGCCGCAATCACATTTGGGTCGGTGGCGTCGAGGATGCCCATGCACAGCGCGTCACCGCGCACCAACAGCGGGCCCGCCTCTCCCGCGGCTGCCGGCACACGCACGGCCATGCCGTACACCGGCGACCCACACGTGTCAGCCGCACCGCGCGCGGACGTGCACACCTGCGCCGCCGTCTCCGTCATCCCCCAGGTCTGACGCAACACGACGCCGAGGTCCGCGGCGCGTTTCAACAATGCGCCCGCCACCGGCGCGCCTCCGACGAGGATCTCCTTGCACTGACGTAGCGCCACCAGCGCATCGACGTCGTTGAGCAAGCGCATGAGTTGGGTCGGCACAAGCGACAGGTGCGTGGGCATTTTCGCGATCAACGCATCGCGCAACGCAACTGCGGCAGCAGGCACCAGCACCGCACCGCCGCCGACCACCGCGCGCAGCACGATCATAAATCCGCCGACGTGGCAGATGGGCAGCGACAACAGCCAGCGGTCACCCGCACCAAACGGCACGCGCGCGTTCGCGTTGACGGCGCTGTGCAGCAAGCTGTCGATGTTGTGGGCCACCGGCTTGGGAGTCGCGGTGCTTCCAGAAGTAAACATGACCGCGGCAACGTCGTCGCCGCGCGCGTTGCCAACGCCGGCGGCAGCGCGCGCGCGCTGAGTTTGCGTCTCACTCCACTTGGGGTGCAGCAGCGCAAACGGCACGCGGTTGTTCAGCAGCGCCAGCACACGCAGCGCCGTCGCGACAGTGTTGAACCCGGTCACCGCGCGCATCACGCGCGGCTCTTGCGACGCCGCCGTCATCACGCGCGCGATGCCGTGCGTAAGCACCGCGTCAGCGATGAACAACGGCCGATGGGCATCAACATGCGGAGCCAACAAACGCACACGCTCCCACAGCCTCATGCGATCTGCTTCCACTGCAGCGCAGCTAACGATGACGACGTGAAGTCCTCGGCAAAAAACGGCGCCGTGCCCAAACCATGCGCGACGTTTTGACAGGTGGTCGCGGCCAAAAGGCGCAGCGACGCGCGCCCCACCGCTGATTCAAACGCGCTGCTGATCACACACAGCACGTTGTCTTTGCGCGCCGCAGCGATGAGCGCATCCGTGCGCTCGGGCCCCAGCAACGTGGGCTTGACGATCCACGCGCGCGCACGCTGTTGCATCATCACCGCCTCCGCAGGCATCGGACCGTCGCCGCTTTCATACAAGCACTCATCAACGGCAAGCGGCAACTTGACATCAAGGCCGCCGACCTCGCTGAGCGGCACCGGCTCTTCAAACCACGCGAGCGTCTCGCCAGCGACGTCCCACAGCCGCGTCGTGTGCTCGATGCTCAACTGCCGGTTGCCATCCAAACGCAGCTGCAAGGCCGAACCAAAGTGCCATACCAAACGGCCGACGGCCACCAGCTCCTGCGCCGGCGCACGCCCGTCGACCTTCAACTTGATGACGACCGCTTCCTCGTTGGCGGCGTAGTCTAGTAACGCCTGCGCGACCTCAGCTTCGCCGCTTATCAAGAGCGCTGACTTGATGCGCATGTCGTCGAGGAACTCTTGCGGCACCATGTGGCTGACCGCCCACGACAAACTCGCGCATGCGAAGTTTGCACGACTCAGGCTGCTGGCGTCGTGGCGAGCGAGTTCCGTCATCACATCGTCGACGGTGTCGCGAGAAAACCCAGGCAACGGTGCGGCATCGCCGTACAGCACCGTGCTGTCGTCAGTCACGCGCAACAACACGCCCTCACGCCACAGCAGGGGTGCGCCCTTGAGCTGCAGTCCTGCGCGCATCGGCAGTCGATAGTGGTGCGTGCTCAGGGACGACGTCACGCGGGCTAGTATAGCACGCGCGCGAGCACAAAGCCCGCTGATGACAACACGCAGAACAACAACAACAACTGCGCGGTTCGCCCCAGCAGCGGGTTGAGCGCGGCCCCCTGCGTCAATGCCACCCGCCGCACCAACACCAGCGCCAGCGGTAGCGACAACAGCGGCAACAACAACGACGCGCGCTGCTGCACGAACGCGAGCCACCCCGCGCACGCAAACGGGATGATGACGCAAGCCGCGTACTCGATGCGCGCAAAGCGAGCGCCAAGGCGCACAGCGAGGGTATTTTTGCGGGCGAGGACGTCGGTGTGGCGGTCGCGCAGGTTGTTGACCACCAAGATGCCGGTGCTCAGCAGCCCCGCCCCAGCGCCATTGACAACCGCGACCACGTCCATGGCGCCGCCCTGCACAAACACGGTGCCCGCCACAGCGACGGGCCCGAAAAAGACGAAGACCATGACGTCACCGAGGCCTAGGTAGCCAAGCGGCTGCGGGCCGCCGGTGTACAAATAGCCCGCCAGCAGACACGCCACGCCGACCACGAGCAACCACGGGCTCGACACCCACGACAACGCTGCGCCCGCCATCACCGCCACCGCGAACGCTGCTGCCGTCGCCCAGCGCATCTGCGACGGGGTCACAAGCCCCGCTTGCACCGCACGACGCGGACCGACGCGCGCGTCGGTGTCGGCGCCGTTTTTTGCGTCGAAGTAGTCGTTGGCATAGTTGGTCGCGACCTGCAGCGCGCCAGCACACACAAACGCAAGCGCCGCCGGGCCCGCCTTGGCGTGCCCCTGCCAAAACGCC
>JAYTVG010000350.1:0-5904 GCA_043744135.1 Deltaproteobacteria bacterium
TGTCACGCGCGTGCAGAGCCGTTGGCGCGCTCGCGACGCTCGCGTGCGCCGCGTGCACCGACGCGTTGATTGAGCCGGTGCCACCCCCCGAGGTGGGTCGCGCCGACAACAAAGTGAGCGTGACGGGCAGCTTTTGCACCACCGATCCCGACGAGCTGCGCTTTCCGGTGAAGATCTTGTTCGTCATCGACACCAGCCAATCGATGGGTGCGACCGACCCCGAGGTGCAGCGGCTCGATGCCGTGTTGCAGGTCATCGACGCGACGCAAAACATCGACGGTGTGGAGATCGGCATCATCACGTTTGGCGCGCAGACCGCGATCCAAACGCAAAAGTGCACCGACCCCACAGACCTGTCGACGTGCCAGCTCGGCTTCACGACGCCGGACCAGGCGCTCATCGCCGCACCGTCCGTGTCGCTCGCGGGTGGCACCACCGACTTCGTGTTCGCGCTCGAGACTGCCGTCGGAGTGCTCGCGACCGACATGGCGCTGCAAGACGACAACGATTTGCAAAATGCGCGCTACGCCGTGATCTTTTTGTCCGACGGGCTTCCCGACACCGACGCTCGCTTTGACGCTGAAGAGACCTGCCGGCAGACCGCGCAGTGGGAGCTGGACCGCAAGCCGCCCGACAATCCTGTTGACGTCATCGACCAGGTCGACACGCTGGTGCGACAGATGGGGGAGCTGGCGCGCCAGTTCGATATTCGCGAGCTGTCGGTGAACACCGCGTTTGCATCAACGCCGACCACAGACGCATCGGTGAAGGCGTGCGGTGCGAGCTTCATGCGCGCGATGTCAAACATCGGCAACGGTGTGTTTCGCGACTTCTCCTCCGGCGAGGACATCAACTTTCTGTTCGTCGACTTCACGAGCTTTAAGCGCGTCTTTGCGCTCAAAAACTTCGTCGCCACCAACGTCAACGCCCGACCGTTTTCTGCCGCGCTCGGCGTCGATGTGCGCGCGCGATCAGACGACCCGACCATCGTCGTTGGCATCATCGACAGCGATGGTGACGGCATCTCTGATCAAATCGAGACCCGCATCGGCACCGACCTGTACGCGGGCGACACTGACGGCGACGGTTTTTCCGATCTGCTCGAGTACAACTTGCGCTCGTCTGGCCTTGACGCGCTCGATCCGACCGACGCCGACTGCAAAGCCCAAAGTGATCGCGTCGACACCGACGGCGACGGCTTGCGCGACTGCGAAGAGCTGTTCGCCGGCACGCTGAAGCGCACGTACGACTCCGACAACGACGGCTTCGGTGACGGCATGGAGATGTTGTACGGCACAAACCCGGGGCTACCCGATACCTTGCTCGACGTTGATTTCGACGGTGTCGGCAACGCATCCGAGATGCGCGCACATTCTCGCGTCGACAACGATGACGTCGCTGCGTTGTCGGAGCACGCCTACCGCTACAAGATCACCGAGCTTGGACCCGAAGGTGCCACGCTGTGTTACGACTTCTCGGTGCAAAACATTTCGCTCGCGAGCACGCGCGGTGCCGTGCCCGACGCCGCTGAAGTCGCCGTCGGTCTCGGCAGCGGTGCACTGCTGCGCGGCGAAAATCGCATCATCTTTGAGGTGACCGAGAGTCCGTTTGATGCACCACAAGAAGCAGGCGTGGCGCGGCTGGCGTGTGCACGCGCGCGATTTGACGCCAAGCAGCGCCTCAAAGACCCCACGACCGGCAAGATCGCCCTGCCGCGATCGGCATTTAAACCCGCCACCGAATTCAACCCCGACACCGACTGCATCGATCCTTGAGCCGAGGCCTATGACCATGACATCCGTGAATTCTGTTGTTCACCTCCCAAGGTCGATGAATTCGATTGCGTTGCTGTTGAGGTTGGCGTCGGTCGTGCCGATGTTTGTGATGGTCGGGTTTGTCAGCGCGTGCCCGCCGGCACCGAAAAAGAAGCCGCCGAAGGTTGACCCGCCAGCGACGTGCGTTGTTGAAGCGAACTTTCCGACGCAAGACGCGCGCACCGCAGTCGACGCGACGTTAGGTGCGCCGGTTGAGGGCACGCTTTGCCCGTTTCGCGATAGCGACGGTTACCGCGTCGTCGTGTCAAACGCGGGCGATGTCATTCGCATGCATCTGTCGATGGCGACCAATCTCACAGCGGTTGAGCCCAGCATTATCGTGCTGAAGGACAACGGCTCGCCCGCCGCGGACCCCACCGACATTCAAGCGCGCGACATCGGCAAGTCAGCGGGCGAGCCCGTCGACTTTGTGACTGCGCATCGCATCGCTGAGGCAGGCACCTACATCGTCGTCGTGCGCGACGCCGAAGGACAAGATGACGGCTTCGACAACTTCAACCCCTACACCCTTGTGGTCGACGTGTTGCCTGACCCCGACTCAAACGAACCCAACAACACCGCCGAGACCGCGACACCGCTGAGCGCAGGCACGAGCACCGGCATCATCGCAACCTCGGGCGACCAAGACTGGTACAGCGTCGATGTTCCTGCTGCCGCTTACATCATCGACGTCACAGTGAGCGCCGGCGTCAGCGTGGTCGAACACGAGGTGGCGCTGTTTGGCAGCCGTGTTGTGGCGGGAGGCCTTGAGTCGGTGCTGTTGCAAAGCGCAGTGCTGGCGCCCACCGCCGCAGACCCCACTGCACTACTCGCCCGCTTGCGCGGCGCAGCCTCGGACGGCAGCGCAGCCGGACGCATCGGTGAACCGTATTTTGTCGTCGTCAAAGACGTCGCGTTTGGCAGCGACACCGACACTGATCTTGACGCCGAGCTCGACCCGGCCTTGGGCACGTACACGTTGACGTTGGCCGTGAGCGCTGATCCAGACGAACAAGAGGGTGCGGCGGGCAACGGCGATCCGACGCTCGCAACCACCATCACATCGGGACAAACGCTTAACGCAGCGCTCGCCACCATCGGCGACAACGATTTTTACAAAGTGGTAGCACCAGCCGGGACGTCGCCATCAAATCCGCGCGTGCTCGTTGTCGAGGCCACCTTTGCCGGCAACTTCGCGGATGAGGTCGACGCGCAGCTGCGTGCGCTCCAGCTCGATCCGGAGCGCGACTCGTATCCGAGCTGCAGTGCCGACCTGCCGTGCGCCGCTGTGGCTAACCGGGTGCGCACGTGTCTGCCCGACAACGCGGGACAGTGCGGCGAGACGCGCATGCAGCGCTTCATCACGACGAGTCCGTTTAAGATGGCGTACCCGCTGCGCGACACCAACCCTGTGTACGTGTCGGTCAATGACTTCGGCGCCACCGACTTTCAGCAAAGCGACGGCTACACCATCCGCTTTGACGTCGTCGACGACCCGGATCCAGGCGAAATTGGTGAAGACTATTTGATCCCCAACCTCGAAGAGGCTGGCTACTCAAACGGCGGTGAACTGTCGTTTCAGCGTAGCGAAAGTGTTGATCGCGCGCGCACCGTTACCATGGGCTACCCGCCTGTGTGCGACGAGACCGCGCCCGTGGAGCCGTGCTTGAATCTCGTGGCGGTCGCAAGTCCCGTCAACAATGGCTTCGACGCGCTGACGGTCGACTGCACGGACCCCGCAGCCAGCGCGCAAACAGTGACGCTCACGGGGCGCTTGTCATACGAAGGCGACCGCGACTACTTCGTCGTCGAGGGCTATCCTGCGCGCGGCTATTTTGGTGTCGACTTCGACATCAACTTGACGCCAACGTCGCCCGTCGAGCTTGCGCTGTTCGCCTACAACGGCGGCCAGCTGCGCGGCAGCACACTGACTGCGGCGCAAACAGGCGAGTGCCCGCAAGACCCCGACAACCAAGACGCGTGTCCCGCGGGCTCCATCTGCGTCGACGGGCGCTGCTGGGAAGATGGCGCAACAAACGCGGTGGTTCCAAACGTCGACTTCAGCGGCAACTTTGGTCCTCAAGGATCGCAGCAATGCGTCGTGACAGGCGGCATCACGGATGGCGCGCTGTTGATCGAGGTCGTCGACAACGGCATCAACGACTTCGACCTCGCGATGACCTACACCATCAACGTCACGGCGCGCTGCGGCTGCCCGGGTGTCTGCGACAACGGCTCGGATTTCTGCCAAGACGGCCCGTGAACGTTTCAGTTTCTTTATGTTAGGACCACGTCATGCAAATTTTCCCTCGTCGTTTTCGTGCGCTTACGCTGTTGTCTGTTTTCGTCGCCGTCGGTGCGTGTCAATGCGACCGATTGCCGGGGGAGCTGCGCCCGTTGGTGTCTGAGTTGCCGTTCGCGCCAAGCTTTGACGCGTGCACCGCAAACGTCGACTGCACGCAAGGCTCGTGCGATTTCTCCACGGGGTTTTGCACGGCGGCAACGTCGCAGACCAACCGCCAATTCAGCGTTCGTAACGTCGGTGACGATACCGTCACGATCAAAAGCGCGTCGTGTGTCGGCGCGGATGCCAGCGTGTTTACCGCGATCGATTTTGATAAGCCGTCGTTGTTGGCGGATGAGCAGGCGCAGTTTTCCATCACGTACATTGCTGCCGACGGCGCCGCCAAGGCCTCAACGCTGGTCATTGAAAGCGACGCTGCGGTCAATCCAAAGCTTAAGGTCCCCGTCAGCGTGGTGCTGTTCGATCCGGCCGTCATCGGCGGCGGCAGCGGCAGCCTATAGCCCAAGGCGCGACGCGAACGTTGACGACAACTCGCTGACGTCGTGCCCAGTGCTCATGCGTCGTCGGGTTTTCCGCGCAGGTCGAGGCCGTGTTTTTTGGCGAGCGTGTACACGTGCTTGCGATCGATGCCCGCGAGTCGCGCGACCGCGGACGCGTTGCCTCCTGCGCGCGCGAGCAGCCGCACGAAGTACTCGCGTTCAAACTGCTCGAGGAGGTGATCCTTCGCCTCCTTAAACGGCAACGTGCAGTCGGCCACCAACGCGACGGCGCGGTCGGTTTGTATTGTGATGGGCCGCGTGGTCTCGTGGGCCGGGTTGTCAGCGGGTGCGACCGTCGGCGTGGGTCGTGGCACAGCAGGCGCCGCGGGCGGCATCGGCGCGCTGCCGTCCGGCACGACAACGGGCCCGAGCATCTGCGTGGGATCGCTATCGAGGTACGACGCGCGCTCGATAACGTTTCGAAGCTCGCGCACGTTGCCGGGGAACGGATGTTCGCTCAGGCGCGACAAGACGTCAGGCGTCAGGCGCGCGAGCAAACGCTGCGGATCTTTTTGAGTGCGCGCAAACGCCGTCGCGAGATGCGGGATGTCTTCTTTGCGCTCGCGCAGCGCCGGCAGCGGCAGGGTGAACACCGCGAGTCGGAAGTACAGATCCTCGCGGAAGCGCTTGTGCTCGACCTCTCGCCACAGATCGTGACGAGAGGCGGCGATGATGCGCACGTCGAGCTTGATGGCGTCGTTGCTGCCCACGCGGCGGACTTCACGCTCCTCTAAAACACGCAACAAGCGCGGTTGCAGATCGAGGCGCAGGTCGACGAGCTCATCGATAAACAACGTGCCGCCACTGGCGCGTTCAAGTGCGCCCTTGCGCTGCGCGTGTGCCCCGGTGAACGCGCCTTTTTCATGGCCAAACAGTTCGCTTTCGATGAGATTTTCGGCGATGGCACCACAGTCGATGGTGACAAAAGGTCCGCCCTTGCGCGGACTGGCGTCGTGAATCGACTGCGCGACGGTGCTTTTTCCTGTGCCCGTCTCACCAAAGATGACGATGGTGGCGTCGGTCTTCGCCACGCGTTCAAGCATCGAGAAAATCTGCCGCATGCGCGTCGAGCGACCCACAAGCGCACCGAAGCGCTCCTCGGCCGACGGCGCCACCTCGATGGGTTTAAACAACGGCTCGAACTTGAGCTGCACCTGGCCAGCGCGCAACACGATGCCCGGACGCAAGTACGCCTCACGGATGCGGAACTGATCGATCCACGTGCCGTTGGTCGACGTGTGATCCT
>JAYTVG010000351.1:0-5896 GCA_043744135.1 Deltaproteobacteria bacterium
CCTTCGCCCTCCCCTTCACCCTCCCCTTCGCCTCCATCGTGAGGCTCATCAGCGCTGCCTTTCGCGCCACGCCGGTCGGCGGGTGTGCTCGACGCTGCCGCGCAAAACGCGTTGACGCATTGGCCCACCAAACAATCCGCGTCGACGCTGCAGGGCGCGCGCTCCGGGCGAAACAGCAGGCAGCCGCTGAAACACTGGAGCACAACGATGACAACAAAGCCGAGGCGCATGCAGGGTTGTCGGCTGCATGTCCCATCGACAACGCGCCGATCGGACACATGACGGACGCCTGATCCCGAGCCAACCAACCGATGCGACAGGTAGCCCAAAGTGCCACTGCACCAAGGTCGAGCACAACGGTTGCGCAAGCAAACGACGTCGAGGCAAAGAAAACCGTAGGCCAGCCCACCCTCACGGTGGTTGGATGTCTATGGAACTTTCGCCGAATTCGAACCCAGCGATCCGGCGTCGCAACTCAACCGAACCCGACTGAGTCGAATTCATCGACCTCGGGGGATGAACGATCGATCGCTATTTGATCTTCGTCTCTTTAAAATCAACGTGCTTGCGCACCACGGGGTCGTACTTCTTGAGCACGAGCTTCTCTTTCGCTGTCTTGCGGTTCTTGCTGGTGACGTAAAAAAAGCCGGTCCCTGCAGACGATTCCAACTTGATGAGCTCGCGGTTGCTCTTTGCCATGACAAACTCCTTGCGCGATCTCTCGACCGGGCGCGTCCCTCTGTAGCGACAACGAGCGCGCGCTGCAAGCACCGTTGTCGGTCGGAGCGCGCGACTGGCCGCTCGACCTGCGTTGACTGTCACCCCCCTGTCGGCCTAAGGCGACATCCTGCCTTCAGTCCCGGGCCGCGCCCGTGTCGAGTGAACCATGACCACTGCACGTTTATTCCCGTTCGTCGTGTCAAGCACCCTGCTCGTGAGCGCCCTCGCGGTGACCGCCTGCGGCGATCCGAACATCGTTGCACCCGGCGCCAACGTGTCGGGCACCGTGAAGATCTTGGCGGCGCTCAAGCCCCTGTTGCCGCCGGCTGCGGGCCAAAGCGGCAAAAACATCACCGAGGTCGAGCCCAACACCGTGTTCCCAGACGCCTTCGACATCGGCGAGATCGTCCCAGATGAGCCGCCGGTGATTCTGTCGGGCACGATGGTCGATACGAGCTGCGGCGCGGGCTCGGACTGCCGAGACCGCGTGCTGTTTCACCTCAGCAAAGCCGCCAGCGTCACGCTCACACTGGAAACGACCAGTGGCGGCGGTGGCATCGGCCTCTTCCTCGTAGACGGTGAGAACTTCAATGCCGCCGGCAACAACACGCTCGCTCAGGAGGAGCATGCGGCCGACGCCACCGTGGTGAGCTCGGTTTTGAAGGCGAACACGACGTATTTCGTCAACCTGCGAGCCCGCGGCGCAGGTGCTATCGGCTACAAACTCACCGTCAACGCCGTCGCTGGCACCGTGGTCGGCAAAGTCTACGTCGGCGCCTACCGCCAAAAAGACGGCCACCCCGCGTTGCTCGAAGACGCGGTCAAAACTCCCAAAAATCCCCTCGGCGGCACGCGCGTCGACGACCTAACGCTCGACCCGGACGGCAATCTTGTCGGCACGTTTTCTGGCTTGGCGATGACGACAGTGAAAAAGGGCGAGCGCGTGGTGCTGTTTGCTTACGCAGACAATGATGGCAACGGTTCGTTCGCGCCGACGAACTTTGCGCTGTCGCGGCCGTCGCTGGCAGATTTCATCGCAACCACGCTGGTGCCGGTGACCGCGCCGGACCAAGGCGAGACGATTGGCGGCGTCGCGATCGTGATCGACGCGCAGCTCAGCGACCAAGATTTTGACGGCGTTTCGGATCAAGACAAAGACGGCAACGGCAACGTCGACGACAACTGCCCGCGCGTCGCAAACGCCGATCAACTCGACGGCGACAGCGATGGCGTCGGCGATGCATGTGACGACTGCCCTGATGTGGCAGACCCCGCGCAGACCAACAGCGACAGCCATGGGCGCGGCGACGCCTGCAACGAGCAAGCATCGTCGGCCTGCCCCAACTTCTTGCCGCAAGATCCAACAGGCAACATCACGGGCCCGGGCAGCTACCCCGTCACAGCGTGCGCCGTCGACACTGACGGTGACGAGTTCGACGACACCTTCCTCGCATGCACCACCAACACCGCGTACTGCAAGCCCGGAACCGGCAAGCCCGTCGACACCTTCACTGGCAAGCCGCAGCAGCTCGACAACTGCAAAGACGTGCCAAACCCCTCGCAGCTCGACACCGACAACGACAAACTCGGTGACGACTGCGACACCGACGACGACAACGACGGCAAAAAAGACGACGTCGACAACTGCCCGACCGCGACCAACGCCGACCAAGCGGATGAAGACGGCGACGGCGCTGGCGACAAATGTGACAACTGCCTCGGGCTCGTGAACGCCGACCAAGCCGACCTCGACGGTGATGCCATCGGCGACGCGTGTGACGCCGACGACGACGGCGATGACGCCTGCGACCCGGGCGTTGTTGCCGGCGCCCAAGACACCTGCACCGGCACCGACAACTGCCCGACCACGCCAAACGGCCAAGGTGACGTCGACGGTGATGGTGTTGGCGACGCCTGCGACACCTGCGCGCTCATCGCCGGCGCGCAGACGGATACCGATGCCGACGGCTTCGGCGACCTTTGCGACGGTTGCCCCGCCGCTCAAGGCGCGTTTGTGCAGTGCGCAGCAGCCGCGGAGTGCGCCACAGCGGGTGGCGCCTGCCTCGACGGCGTGTGCGCGCTCGAAAATGACCTCGACGGCGATGCCACGCCTGACTCTTGCGATCTCGATGCTGACGGTGATGGCGCCGCGGACTCAGCGGACAACTGCATCGGCATCGGCAACGACGACCAGCTCGACACCGACGCGGACGACGTGGGCGACGCGTGCGACAACTGTGCTGACGACCCCAACAGCGACCAAACGGACACCGATGGGGACGGCTTTGGTGACAGCTGCGACAGCTGCAGCAACGTGGCGTTCGACACCGCCCAGCCGTGCACCGATGACGTTGACTGCCGTGGCACCAACTTGTGCCGCGCTGGCGCATGCGCGTTTGACCTCGACTCCGACACTGACGGCACCGGCGATGCCTGCGACGCCGACGATGACGGCGACGACGTCTGCGACGCCTGCGGTGACGCCGCGCCGTTGCCGATCTGCACCGGCGCGCTGACCTCGAGCGCCTGCACGGGTTCAGACAACTGCCCAGCGGCCGCCAACCCCGCGGACGCCGTTGGCGTGCAGGGTGACATCGACGGTGACGGCCTGGGCGACGTGTGTGACGCCGACGGAGACGCCGATGCCGATGGCGTGGGCGACAACATCGACAACTGCCTCGGTGTCTTAAACAGTGACCAAGCCGACGTCGACGAAGACACCATCGGCGACGCGTGCGACAATTGCGCAGTAGCCAACACGGACCAAGCTGACGGCGACGGTGACAACGTGGGCGACGTCTGCGACAACTGCGCGGCAGCGGCGAACACCGACCAAGGCAACGTAGATGGCGACACGCAAGGCGACGCCTGCGACTCCGACGCGGACAACGACAGCGTGCAGGGCACCGTCGACAACTGCGTGCTCATCGCCAACACCGACCAAGCCGATGGCGACGCTGACGATGTCGGCGACGTCTGCGACAACTGCATCGACGTGTTAAACGCCGACCAAGCCGACCTGGACGCGGACGGTGCTGGCGACGCCTGTGACGGTGACCGCGACGGTGATGGCATCTGTAACGCGGCTGAAGTGGGCTGCACCGGCGTCGACAACTGCCCAGATGCGCCCAACGCCGATCAGCTCGACAGCAACGCAAACGGCGTCGGCGATGCGTGCGAAAGCGGCTTCACGCCCACCGTCGACGAGGTCGAGCCCAACGATACGGTTGCGCAGGACCTCGGCTTTGCGCTCGTCAACCAAACGCTACTGGTCAATGGCGTGTCCGAAGCGCCCGGTGTCGACGGCAGCAACAACTACCTGAACCCCGACTTGTTTCGCATCACGGCTCCGGTCGCGGGCGCGCTGTACGTGACGCTGTCGTTTGAGGCCGGCGCCGCCAACGACTACGATGTCGTCGTCAACGGCGATTTCGAAGGTGGCCAGTCGGGCAACCCCGAGGTGGCCTATGTGACAGTTGCGCAGGGCGACACCGTCGACATCATCGTCGGCGGCTTCGACGGCGACCCCGGTGCTTACGTGCTCGGTCTCGACTTGATCGCTGATGTGGAAGGCGCCGACGTGCTGGGCGCCATCGACGCGGGCACCATCCGCACCGGTGAGTTTGGCGCCATCGACGCGGTGCTCAATGGCTTCGTTGCCCCCCCACGCGGTGACGGCGGCTTTGATTGGAACGCCAGCGCTGACGGCGCCAACGATGACGAAATCGACATCTACAAGTTTACCGCGCAAAACGCCGGCACCCTGAAGTTCGACCTCGCATTTGGTACCGGCAACGACCTCGACATGGTGCTGTGGTCGGCGCCACCCGACACCGCGTTTGTCAACCTGTTGTCAACGGCGGGCGCGAGCTCGGCGAACCCTGAGCACGACGAGGCTGTCGTTGGCGCTGGCGACGTGGTGTACGTGAGCATTCACTCGTTTGACCTCGCCGCCGACGTCACGGGCGCCTACGGCTTGACCGTTGTGCTGGAGGCCCCGTGAACCGCGCGCTCCATTTCTTGTCACTTTTACCTTCCCTTCGGCACACCTTTTCGCGCAGGACTTTCAATATGACTCAGGCATTGCGACGCGCTCAAAGTTTCGCGCTGGCGGCACTCGCTGCGTTGGCGTTAGCGCTGCCCGCGCGCGCCGTGCAGACCGGTGAACTCGAGGGCTTTGTCGTCGACGATGCCGGCTTGCCGATCGCAGATGCCCGCGTGATCTTGTCGTCGCCGCAGATGATCGGTGGTGAAAAGATCGTCGTCACCGATGCCGGCGGACAGTTTCAGTTCCCGCAGCTCGACCCCGGCACCTACGTGGTGGTCATCAGCCACCCGAAGTTTCGCGGCTACAAAGAAGAAAACATCAGTGTTGGCGTCGGCGCTCGCGTCACCCACGACTATTTGCTTGAGCCTGCCACCGCCGTCGAGGGTGAGGGGGACGAGGTCATTCGCGTCGTCGCCACCGCACCCATGGTCGACACCACGCGCACCAGCTTGGGCACCAGCATTCGCAAAGATTTCACCGACCGCACGCGCACCAACCGCTCGTACCAAGGCGTGGCGCTGTTTACGCCCGGCACGGTCGATGGTGGTTCTGCGAGCGGCAACCCGTCCGTGCATGGAGGCACGCCGTTTTCGAATCTGTACCTGCTCGACGGTCTGAACATCACCGACCCGGTGACGCAGACCTTCTCGACCAACTTCAACTTCGACTCCATTGGCGAGCTCCAGGTGCTCACCGGCGGCCTTGAGGCGGAGTACGGCTCGACAACCGGCGGCGTCTTCAACATCGTCACAGCGTCTGGCGGTGACGACTTCTCACTCGATGCGTCGATTTATTTGCAGCCGCAGCAGTTGCAGTTGCTGGACGACAAAGAGGTCAATAACGAAAACTCGGTCGACGTCAACTTGACCGTCGGCGGCCCGATCATCAAGCGCAAGCTGTGGTTTTTGGTGTCGGGGCAATACATCGACAGCCAATCGCAAACGCTCATCCCGCCCGGCACCGATCCGATCTTTCCCGACGTCAAAGAGATCCCTATCCGCCGCTTCAATGCGTTTTACGGTTTGGCGAAACTGAAATGGGCGGTGCAGCCATGGCAAAAGCTTGCGGTGTTGATCCAGGGCGACCCAACATGGATTGCCAACGAGCAGCAAGATCCGTCGACGCACC
>JAYTVG010000352.1:0-5895 GCA_043744135.1 Deltaproteobacteria bacterium
AGTGACGCTGAGCGCGCGATCTTGCTGGCCGCTGCCGCGACGCGCCTTCGCCAAACCCGTGTGCTGCTCCGCCCACGCCTCAAGCACAACATCGGTTTGATCCTCAGCCGCGCGCGCCTCTTTGATCAACCGATCACGAGCGCGCTCGAGCTGCTGCTTCAGTCCGCGCGCATGACCGATGCGGCGCGCGGGATTCGGCTCCAAACACGGCCGCAAAAACGGCCAGATGCCCAGCGGACACTCAGGCCGAAACACGCGCGGGCTCTCGAGCAGCTGCGGGTCGAGATCGATGTCGATGGGGGCGCGTTTAGCGAGCAACGCGTAGATCAACAGCGCCAGCGCAAACACGTCGGAGTGGCCACCCATGCGGTACGCCAAACGCCGCCGCACCTCCGGCGCCGCAAAATGTCCGAGCTGCCCCGTCGGTACGGCGCCCGCCGGATACACGCCGCTGACGGCATACAAGCGCACGCGACCGCCGCGCTCGATGACGATTTGGCTGGGGTCGAGGTCAAACACCGTCTGCCCAGCGCCATGCAGGCTTTCAAGCAGCTCCGCGAGTTCGATGCCAAGCTCCACGGTCGCCATCGCTGGCAAGATGCGGTCGTCGTCGTTGAGGTAGTCGACGACGGTGTTGCCTTTCGGGCGCTCAAACACGCGCACCGCGGCGCGCTCCATGCTGACGCGGCAGCGCGGACGCACGATGCGCGGGTCAGGCAAGCGCGGCCACGGCGGCTCAGGCATCGCACCCGGCGTCCACACTGCTGTGAACGCTTGCTCGTCGTCGTTGAGCCGCGCGCGGAAAAACACGCAGCCGCCTTGTTCACCCAAACCGTCGTCGAGATGCACCTTGGTACCGTCGTCCGCCACCAACACTTGGCCAGCGGTTGGGGGCACGGGGCCTGCGTCGGTGCCGGGCTCGTCCACGATCGGCATGCCCTCCACCGTGACGCCGTCACCCACCGTGGGCGGGCGGTCGGAAGATAATTCAGCGGGCCCCTCGACGCTGCCGTCCGACGAGGTTTTGATGCGCGCTTCCGCCATCTCCAAGTCGGCGGTGCGCTCGGCGAGCGGATCGCCGCTATCGAGCTCGGCCATCGCCTCAGCGTCGTCGGAGTATGCGGGCAGCTTCGCTGAGACCGTGAGTTCATCAAACAAATGCGGTGGCGGCTTGATGGGCTCGTCGTGCAGCTGTGCGGCAGCCTCGGCGACGGCGTCCAACAGGCCGCTGCCTCGAAGGGGGCGCGCGACACTCACCCGCGCAAACGGCAGCGCGCTATCGGCCGCAGTCCCCGCGCCGTCGAAGAAGGCCTCGGGCGCGGCACTGGGCAACGCCCGTGCAGGTCGCGTCCGTTCAACCGTGGCGTCGCTCATCCCTTCAAAACCCGCGGGCACGCCCGCCGTCAACGAGGCTGGCAGCCGCTGCGGCATGGGTTCACGGGTGGGGGTTTCGCCGGCGCTGGGAGGTGAACGATGCAATTCATCGACCTTGGGAGATGAACGATGCAGTTCATCGAGGTTGGCGCTTGGGAGGTTGGCGCTTGGGAGGTTGGCGGTCGGGAGCTCGACGGGCGGCACGGGCGACGTCAACGCGGCTGGGACACGCAGCTTGGCGACGGACGATGTGGCGGCATCTTGCGGTGCTGCCGCGCGGCCCTCAGCTGAACCAGACACTTTGGTCAATCACGACTCCAACCATGTTGTGACACCGTCGCCCGATGCGCGGCAAGACCTACATCGCGACAATCCAGCGCAGCCAACTTGTGCGTCGCGGTCCGCGTGCATAAGACGCTGGCACACTGCGCATCAGCCAAGGTCGATGAATATGCACCCGATCCTCTTTCGCATCCCTGGTTTTGATTGGCCCCTGCACACCTACGGCGTGCTGATTGTCACGGGCTTTTTGCTCGCGATGTACGTCGCCAAACGCGAAGCGGAGCGGCAGGGAAAATACGTCGAGGAGGTGATGGATTTCGCGTTTTACGCGCTGCTGGGCGGCATGATCGGCGCACGCGTGGTGTTCATCATCGTCAACTGGCACGAATATGCCAGCAACCCCATCAAGATCTTCAAGGTCTGGGAGGGCGGCCTCGTGGTGTACGGCGCGCTGCTGGGCGGCCTCACAGCGTTTTTTTGGTACACGTGGAAACACAAGATCGTCGGCATCGAGAAGCTGCGGCTGGCGGATTTGATGGTGGTGGGTGTGCCGCTGGCGCAGTCGTTTGGGCGCTTGGGTTGCGTCGCTGCCGGCTGCTGTTGGGGTGAGGCGCGCTACCACCTCGACGACGCGGGTGCTGTGGTGTCCGACATTCCGGTCGCCGCGTACTTTCCGCCCGGCTCGCTCGCCTACTCAAGTTTGATTCAAAACGCCCCCGCCGACGTCGCGGAGCACATGCGCGTGTTGAAATCAACGTTGCCGTTGATCCCGGTGCAGCTCATCGAGTCCTTCTCCGTCGCGGGCATCTTTTTGGCGTTGCTGCTGGTGCGGTCGCGCAAGTGGTTTCACGGGCAAGTGCTTTTGACCTACGGGTTGATGTACCCGATCGTGCGGTCGTTGATTGAGACGCTGCGCGGCGATCCTGAGCGCGGCTACGTCATCCCCGGCGTATTGTCGACGTCCCAATTCATCTCACTGTCGGTGGCGCTGGTGTCGCTCGTGATGATCTTCGTGTTGCGCGCGCGTTCGGTGGCGTCGCTCGCTGCGCCCGCGGCCGTGTAGCGGTCGACGGGATCTGGCGCTGTTGCCTTGCACCGCAGGCGACCGTGCGTCACAGTCCTCGTCATGAACCGCTTCTTCGCCGCCGCCCCGTCGTTACTCGTGTTGCTTGTCATCGGTTGCACGCCCGCAGCCCCGCTCGTTAAGGGGGGCGAGGGAGAGGGTGAAGGTGAAGGTGAAGGCGAGGGGGAAGGTGAAGGCGAAGGCGAAGGCGAAGGCGAAGGCGAAGGCGAAGGGGAAGGTGAAGGTGAAGGTGAAGGCGAGGGGGAAGGCGAAGGAGACGAGGCCGGCGGCCTCGACAACCCGCTGGTCATCAGCGTCAGTGAGGCCGAGCCCTTCGACCTCGATTTGAACCTCAGCCCGCTCGGGGATGTCGACTGCGTGCTCGTCACCGCGCTTGAAACGTCGCATCTGCGCGCGGTCACCTCCGGCAGCTGCCAGGACTTCTTGACCTTCCCGCGCTTGCTCGTGTTTGACAGTGCCGCCGCCACCCTGTTTGACTCCTTTGACACCTTCGCCACGTGCCCCGTTGCCGACCTAGTCGTCGCGACAGGCGACTACCGCGTCTGCCTCGAGCAAGGTTTTCAAAGTGTGATGAGCGGCCTGCATCTCAATGTCACGCTCGGGCCCGTGCTCGGCGAAGGCAGCTCCTGCGATCCGTTTACGTCTGCGATTTGCGACCGCTCGCTCGGGCTCGCATGCGTCGACGACGGCTCGGGGGCGGGCACGTCTGTGTGTGCCAATCCCGACACGCCCCGCTGTGCTGCGGCGTTTGACATGACCAGCGACGTGCTCATCGAAGCCGCCATCGCCTCACCGATCCGAGCCGACAACACCTGTAGTGAGGGCGGCGATGACCTCGTCGCCAGCTACACCGTGCAAGCGCCGCTGGCGCGCGTGACATTCGCAGGGCTTGGCGTGACCTCGCTGGAAATTCGCAGCACGTGCGACCTGCCGCCCACCGCGTTTGACTGCGTCGTCGGCGCCGGCACCAGCGTCGTCGCCGACCGCGTCGAAGCGGGCACCGTGCTGTTTGTCTTGGTCGACGCCGATGCCACCGGCAACGACACGGTCGTGCTGCAAGCGACAGAGGAAATCTACCAAATGCTGCAGCCCGGCGACGCCTGCGATCCAAGCTCCGAGGTGGAGATTTGTGACCCGTCAGCGCTGCTCGTGTGCATCAACGACGGTACCGGCGCGACCACCTGCGGCAACGACGACTTCGGCGACCGCTTTAACGCCGCGCTCACCGCAACGCCCATCGACCAGGTGATGCAGATCTCCTCCAACGACGAGGACTGCGTCGCGTTTGACGTACCCACCACGACGTCGTTTGTGTTCACCACCGGCGCCGCCGACGGGTCGACGTGCATCTCAGATACCGTGCTTGAGTTGTACGACAGCACTGGCAGCACGCAAGTGGGCCGCAACGACGACGGCATCACGAACAGTCCGTGCTCACTGCTGCAGATCAGCTTGACGGCCGGCAGCTACGTTTTGTGCGCGAGCGGCTACGCCGGAAACGCGGCCGCCAACATGCAAGTCACCAGCACCCCGTAGCGGCGAACCGCACGCTCGACGCCACGCACCAGCGCCTACAGCTGGGTCGCTGGCGTCGCCGCTGCGTCTACTAAGACGATGTTCACCTTTGCGTCGGTGCCGCCGATGGAGCGCATGCCCTCGATCAACAAACGCGCTTCGAGGCGCTTGTCGGGGTCGGTGGGCGCGGGCACTTCGATCGTGCCCTGCGTGCGCAGCAGCACGTCGATAAACGCGGTGTTTTCGTACGCACGATGGATCAGCGTGCGCGTCTCCGGGGACGCATCCAGCGTCTTAAACAAGCGGTTGCCGAGCGCATACTGCATCATCTTGTCGGCGGTGCTTGGGTTCATCATCAACTTCAACAGCGTGCTGAGCTGTGGCAAGTAGCCGGCGGCGCTTGGCCAGCGCGCGGCTTCCCTCACCTGCAAATACGTCGGGTGCCCTTCCAAAAACGCCATGCGTGCGTTGAGGCGATCGGTTGCCACGCGTGCCTGTTCGCTGTCGGCGCCAAACAGCGCGAGAGCCGTGGTCGACTCAGCGCTGGCCGCCGCGATATCGTCGAACAGTCGCGGGTGATTTTGGTGCTGACCCACGTGAACGAGCTCGTGAAAGATGAGCTCTTTGAGGTCGTCGTCGGTGCAGGTGAGCGCGAAATCTTCGGGGATGCCCAGCGTGCGTGACGACGGCAGGTAGACACCGCCCAGCTGTGCTTTGAGCGACAACAACGCAGCTTTGTCGTCGGGGGTCTGCGTGCTGACGTCGATACGGGCGGTGTGGTTGCGCACCGCGAGATCGTCGAGGCACAGCTCAAAAAACGCCTCCCGCGGCACCACGTTGAGTGTCACCTTGAGCGGATCCACCGGCAACCCACTCGCCGCACTGACAATCGGCATCAACTCGTCCATCAGCTGTTGCACGCGGGCGACGTCGCGCACCGGGCCGGCGGCGCGCACCGTGGCGATTGGGCGTAGCGCGGTGTCGGCGCCGCCGTTGACCAACGCTGGGCGCAGCGTGTGGGTGGCTTCGTGCAGCACCTCTGAAACCATGATGCGCGTGCGGCGCAAGAAGTTGTCGATGCGCGGGCCCAAGCGGGGGATCATCGCGGCACCGTCGCGTCGACGTCGTGGTGCGCGAGCACCTGCAGTAACGCCACGCGTCGCGCCAGCTCGACGGTGCGCTTGTCGAGACTGCTGTTATCGATGACGACGCGACCAGCCCCCGCCTGCTTCAAAAACACCTGCTGCACCGCGGCTGGGGCGCGACACAGCAGCTCAATCATCGGGCCGAAGCGCCTCTCGAAGGCTTGTCGGAGTGCGGCGGCGGCGCGTTGCTGCAGTGGAGTCATTGGTCACGTGTAGCGCAGCACGACGCTTTCATCGACCGCGGATTTGGCGGCTGGTCTGTGGTTGTTCACAACACCGCGCGACCGCTATGCTGACGCGGTGGCGGACAACAACGACCCCAAGCGCGCGCAGCCAGCCCACGCGCCTGCGGACCTAACGCGTGCGCCCGCCGCAGCGTCGCGGAGCCATGACGACGAAGGGTATTTTGGCCTGGCGCACGCACCGGTGGTGCTCGTTGCCCAGCAGCGCGCGCGCAACCGTGAGGGCCCCGCTGCCGCGGCACCAGCGCCGCCC
>JAYTVG010000353.1:0-5887 GCA_043744135.1 Deltaproteobacteria bacterium
GTCGATGCCGGGTCGTAAGCGGGGGCGCGCAATTCGTCGTCGGTGTAGTCTAGCGCGCCTGCCAACGCGGCCACAAAAACCTCGGCAGGCAAACGGTGCAGCTCCGCGCGGTCGACGGCGTCGCACGCGATGCCGTTCGCGGGCAGCGCGTCGATCCAAGCTTCCAGCTGCGCCATCGACACCGCAGCGTCGGCGGACACCGCGTACGCGTCTCCCGCGAGCGGCATCTGGGCAAACGCACCCGTGCCAACGCCGCGCAACATCGGCAGCAACGCCGACGCGCTGGCGTCGCCCGCAACGATCCACTGCGGGTCCGCAACGATGCCGTTCGTGAACGCCGCAAACGACGTGAAAAACGGCCGCGAGGTGCCGCCCCCGTGGCAACCGACACACGACGGAGCCATGCGCGTGTACACGTCGAAGGTGGCCTCGGCAGCAGGGTTGCCAACGCAGCCCTGCGGGATGACGGCTTCGCCCTCGCCCTCGCCTTCGCCGCCCGCGTCGCCTTCACCTTCGCCTTCACCTTCGCCTTCGCCTTCGCCTTCGCCCGCAGGCGTGCCGAAGTGAAACGGCGAGGGTGATGAGCAACCACAACCCAGGGCGATCGACGCGGCAACAATGCGGATCGTCAACATGTCGACACGCTAGCACGCGGCGCCAGCGGGTACGTCAACGGGCGCGCTAGCCACCCGCAAAAAGTCGGCTACACTCTTGCGCATGGCATCTCTCTTCTTGCGTCTCGCGTGTCTCGTGGCCTTGTTGTCCGCGGGCGCGTTGTCTGCCGGCTCATGCGTCGTCACCAAAGCAGCCGGTGAAGGTGAAGGTGAAGGTGAAGGTGAGGGTGATGCGGGAGAAGGCGAAGGTGAGGGCGAGGGAGAAGGTGAGGGCGAGGGAGAAGGTGAGGGCGAGGGAGAAGGTGAGGGCGAGGGAGAAGGTGAGGGCGAGGGAGAAGGTGAGGGCGACGGTGGGCTGGGCGCTAGCTGCGGCAGTGACAGCACGTGCCAAAGCGGCCTTTGCGGCTTCACGAACCAAGCGGGCGTTTTGGCCGAGCAGTGCGCGGTCGCGGGTGCCGGTGATGCCGTCGGCGAGCCCTGCTCGGTTGGCTCGACGTGCGATCACGATCTGTGCGTCGGTGGGCTGTGCAGCGCGCCCTGCGAGACCGCGTCCGTGGCGTCGGACTGCAGCGTCACGCAAGACTGCGGCAACGCCTCTATCAACGTCGACGGCGTCGGTGGCGTGCTGCGGGTGTGTCGCGTGCGCACCGACCTCCCCGTCGTGGTGTGCTCCGACGATGCCGCCTGCGTGGCGACGGGCCGGGTCTGTAACGACCTCGTCACCGCGGGGGCGATCTTGGAGCTGCACTGCGGCTTGCGCGCCGCCGGCCCCGGTGCTGTTGGCGACACATGCGACGTTGACAGCTTGGAAAACGACACCGACTGCTCCACGGGCTTGTGCGATGGCGACGTCGGTGGCGCGTGCACGCAGGCCTGCAATGCCAACAACGACTGTCCCGCCGGCAACATCTGCACGGGCAGCGGCTACTCAAACGTGCCAGCGAGCTTTTGCGCGGACCCGTGCGCCAAATCGGCGGACTGCACCGGCGCCAACCGCACCTGCAGCACGCGTGACGACGTGCCCGACGACGTCGTGGACTTGGTGTGCCAGCCGATCTCGGGCCCGTCGACGTCGGGGACCGATGTGGCGGCGGCAAACGACTGCCGCACCGGTTTTGCGCTCATCGAAGCGAACCAGCGCTATTGCACTGAGTTTTGCGTCGTGAACGCGGACTGCCCCGCCAGCGTCGGCAGCTGCGTCGACATCAACACCACGACGCCCAGTGGGGCCACCCAGTCGCTTAAGGTGTGCGCGCGGCCGTGATCGACACCAGCGACGTGGATCGTGCATCGACCGTCGGCGCGCTCGACCGCCCAGCGCTCGATGCTGTGCTGGCACAGGCAGGTGCCGCGTTTGCGGCCGCGCTCGGCTTCGTCGGTGGGCGCAACGATGGTGTGCCGCAGTACCGCGAGCTGGCGGCGCGTGCCCGCGGGTTCGTGGCGATGTACGCGATCCCCAAGTGGGACAACGACGCCATCACGATGGCGACGCTGTTTGTCGACGTCGACACGCGCGGCGTCTTTCAAGGCGGCTTTTGGACGCGCGGTGAGGTGCCGGCGACGTTGTTGATAGCGCTTGGCGACAGCGTGGTACGCGAGCGGCTGTGGACTTCAGCGGCAGCCGCAATGCCCTCGACGGTTGCGGTGCTCGAGGCTGTGCGCAACGACAACGGCGCTTTCACGGTGCGCTTGCGCCGTGTGCGCGCGCCGTCCCCGCGTTTAGTCGGCGAGGTGGCTTACGGCTCGGTGGAGGTGCGCGTCGACGCTACCGGTGCGCCTGTGCCGCGCGAGCGTTAGCGCCACAAAGTAAACTGGGTGGTGGCTGCGCGATAGGTTGCGAGGCGCACACCATCGCCATCGCGATCGTACCATCGGCCGGTCGCGGTCACGTCCATCGCGGCGTCGGTGTCGCCTGCTTGCGCCTCCTCGACGGCCACTACATCGACATCGACGTCGTCGGCGGGCATGTCGTATTCGTCGTAAACGCCGATCGACTGGCCGACACAGCCGAGCATGGTGATGTGCGGCGCATCGTTATTGAAATCGGCCAACGCGAAGCTTGCGTGCAGGCCGGGCGCCAACAGCGCGCTGCCGTTTGACACCGACAGCAGCGTCATGGCTGCGCGGTCGCTCAGCTGCACCGTGGACTCGACGCTTAAATACCAACCGTCGTCGTAACTGGCGGGACGGCTTTGCGCATCGAGTGTGAGCGCGCCGATGGTGCCGCGCACGCTGCCGTTGTGCGCCGACAGCACCGGCCGCTCGTTGGCGTTTTGGGCCGCCGCCGGCAGCGCGTGCGCGGTGCGGCTGCTGTCGGGCTGAAGGACGCACGCGTTGGACGCCAACAGGGCCGTCGCCGCGGCCAGGCTCCAGCGACGTCTCATTCGGGTCTGCAAAGCGAACCTCCAGTGTCTTGTTTTGGGCTATGCGTCTTGAACCATGTGTCGCATTCAGTTCGATCTAATACCGGTCGCCACCGCGATCGCTGCCTCAACATGAGAAAAAGCGTACCACCGAGGCCCGCACGAACCGCGTATTTGGCGGCAAATATCGCCAAAGCGAGACAGGAGGAACGGACGCACGACTCAATACGGTGCAGCACGCGCGGTCACATGGCCCAGGCGCGCGATCACGCTGGGCGGCGTGCACATGAATGAAGCAGAGCCCGATGCCCGTGTCGAGCGCTATTCGGACGGGGGTGCAGCGCCAGCTTGGCGCAACGGCAATGCTGGCAGCAAGAAGCTCACGAGCAGCGCCAATGCCGCCAACAACATGCACACCACGTAGACACGTTTGACGGCGTCGGTGAACGATTCTTTGAGCGCGAGCTCCACCTTGCCTACCGTGGCGATGGCTTGCGCTTCTGCCGCCGTCAGGCCGGCGTGGGCACCGTCAATGGCGGCGTCGATCGCTTTGGCCGTCGCGTCGGCGGCCGCGGCCTGCATGCCGGTCTTTATGCCAGCGAGGATGCCGTCGCGCGCTTGCGGATTGGCCCAAGCACCGGGTGGTACATCGTTGAGGCGGGCCACCAGCGGCGCGGGCATGCTCGGGTCGTTTTTTAGGGCCGCGATGGCGTCGGGGCCGGCCTGTGCCGCGGTCGTGAGCTTGGCGAAGGTCGCGTCAAAGCCCGCCTGCACTTGGGCGCCGATGCCGCCGGCCGCGAGCACCGTGCGCAAACGCGCGTCGACACGCGCATCGGCTTTGAGTGCGGCGACGGCTGCGGCGTCGTTGTCTTTGAGCGCGGCGACGACGAGCGCGCGCTGTGCACCAAACGCGCGGTGAACGTTTTGCTCGATGGCGGCGCGGTCAAACGCGCCCTTTGGCGACTCGCCTTCCGCGCTGGCTTCACTTTGATTGTGCTGGAACTGTTGCAGCATGCCTTCGGGGACGCCTTCGGTGGCGACCTTCATCTTGGCCGCAAGGCCGTCTGACAGCGTGGTCGAAAACACCGTGCCTAAAATCGCGATGCCGATGGTGGCGCCCATTTGCCGCGAAAACGTCGCCATCGACGACGCCACGCCGATAAATTGCGGCGCCACGGCGTTTTGGATCGCGAGCGCAAACAACGGGATGGCCGGACCGACGCCGAGCCCGATCAAAAACATCTTCCACGACACCGACAGCTTGGTGGCGTGGATGTCGAGGGTGAACGCAAGAATACCAAAAGCGATGCACGACAGCGCGATGGCGCCGACGATGAACGGTTTGTATTTGCCGGTGCGCGCGGTGGCTTGACCAGCGCCGATGTTGCCAAACACGATACCAAAAGTCAGCGGCAGCGTCGTGAGGCCAGCTCCGGTGGCGCGCTCACCGACGACGTTTTGCATGAACAACGGCAAAAACACGATCGCACCCAAAAACGTCAAGCCGGCCGCGAACGCTGCCAACGACCCCATCGCGAACGCGCGGTTGGAAAAAAGCTTGAGGTCGACGATGGGTGATTTGGCCGCACGTTCGACGAGCAAAAACGCTACGAAACCGACCAGCGACGCACCAAACAGCGCCAGCTCCTGCCACGACGTCCACAAATAGCCGGTCTCGCCGGCGCGCAGCACCGCCTTGCCAAACGACAGCGCGATCAACAGCGGCACCACCGCCAACGCCAAAAAAACCGCGCCGGCGATGTCGATCGAGGTGTCCTTCACGCCCCTTGGCAACAGCGGCGGCATGCGCGCCAAGATGAACGCGATAGCGATGATACCGACGGGCACGTTGACCAAAAAGCACCAATGCCAACCGAAGTTGTCGGTTAAAAATCCACCGACGAGCGGACCCACCACACTCGACAGGCCGAACACGGCGCCGAAAAATCCATTGAGCTTGCCGCGCTCGCGTGCTTCGTACATATCGCCCAAAATCGCGAACGCTGACGTGAACAACGACGCTGAACCCATGCCTTGCACGGCGCGAAACAAGATGAGCTGGATGGCGTTTTGCGACACCGCGCACAGCACCGAGCCGAGCAAGAACACCGCAATGCCCGCCAGCAACACTTTGCGGCGCCCGATGCTGTCTGACAGTTTGCCCCAAATCGGCACCAGCACCGTCGACGCCACCAAATACGACGTCGTGATCCACACATACAACCCCGGCTCGATGCCGAGGTCGCGTTGAATGCTCGGACCGGCGGTGGACACGATGGTGTTGTCGAGTGCCGCCAGCAACATGCCGAGCAACACGCCGACGAGGGCGAGACGTTTTTGAGCCGGGGGGAGTGAGATGGCGTCCATGCGCCCTGATGCGCCAACAAAAAAAGCAGCGCAAGCCCTCATTCAACCTGCGCGTAGCGGGGCTGGACAAGCGACCACGGTCTGCACAACGCCGACGTGAACGAGACGTGACAGCTACAAACGCTCGTGCAGCGACGTCTCCAAATCCGTGATGGCCTTGGCGAAACCATCGATGCCTTCTTTGAGCTTGTCGGTGGCCATGCGGTCCTCGGCGTGCATGCGGTCAAACGCCGCCTTGTCGAGGTGGATTTTATCTTTGCCGACCGATTTCGCGGTTGCGACGTCGAGCTTTTTGGGCAGCTCCTGCGTCATGATGTCAAGCTCGGCGAGCAACTTCGGCGCGATGGTCAATAGATCGCAGCCCGCCAGCTCGGTGATCTCGCCAACGTTGCGGAAGCTCGCGCCCATCACCTCGGTGCTGTAGCCGTGGCGTTTGTAGTAGTTAAAGATCGCCGTCACGCTCACGACACCGGGGTCTTCGGGCGCTGGATACGCGGCGCGTCCGGTTGACTTCAGGTGCCAGTCCAAGATGCGGCCCACAAA
>JAYTVG010000354.1:0-5885 GCA_043744135.1 Deltaproteobacteria bacterium
TTGGTTTCGGGGAGGGCGTTTGTCTCCCGCTTGTGGCTGCGGTGCTTGCGACGTGGACAGGACGTCCACTTGCTGCGCTCCTCGCCGGCGCCTAGCCACAAGCCCGTACAGCGCGCGATCCACGTTCCCGGTGGGGGTTGGTTTCGGGGAGGGCGTTTGTCTCCCGCGGCATGGACAGGAAGCTGGTTGGTTTCGCGGGAGGGCGTTTGTCGCTCGCGACGTGGACAGGAAGCTTGTTGGTTTCGCGGGAGGGCGTTTGTCTCGTGGCGTTGTCGGCTGCTGCCCCCAAGCCCGTGCAGCTCGAGCTCGACGTGGAAACGCGCCTCTTGGGGGTCGCTATCAGTCGCGGAAAATCGCTAGGTCGACTTTGTCGCCGCGCCTTTGCAGATCTTCGTAAAATCGCGGCGCTGTGCCCGTGGCCATAAAGCGGCCGACGACGATGCCGTTGTCGTCGATGCGTTCGCGCTTAAACGTGAAGATGTCTTGGGTCTTAACGAGGTCGACCTCGATACCAGTCACTTCCGCGATCTGCGTCACCCGGGAGCTGCCGTCAGCAAAGCGCGTCAGGCACACGACAACGTCGACGCTGGCGGCGATTTGCTCGCGCACCACTTTGGACTGCACATCGAGACCCGCCATACGGATCATCGTCTCCAAGCGGTCCAAACAGTCGCGCGCGGTGCTCGCGTAGGTGGTGAACAACGTGCCGTCTTGTCGGCCGGCCATCGCTACCGACAACTCAAGCGCCTCGCCGCCGTTGACCTCGTGCACCACCAGCCGACCCGGCCGCATGCGCAGCGCGTTTGCCACCAGTTCGCGCATCGTCGCCGCCGAGGGGCCGCCGCGCACCGGCCGCGGTTCAAGCGCGACGACGTGCGGCTGTGGCAGGCGCAGACGTGCAACTTGCTCGACCAAAACGATGCGCTCGTCGTCGTCAATGGTGCCCGACAACGCCGACAACAGCGTGCCCGTGCCCGAGCCGGCGCCGCCACAAATGCAGACGTTTTTGCGCGCGCGCACGCACAGCTCCAAAAAGTCTGCCATCGCCTTAGACAACGTGCCCTCGGCGATGAGCTCATCCAACACGGCGTTGCGCGTGCTCGTGCGCGAGATGGTGACGACGGGGCCGCGCACCGATGCGGCGTGGTGCACAGCGTTGACCCGCGTGCCGTCCGCCATGCGACATTCCGCGATGGGGTTTTCGGAGTCAAACTTCAAACCGGCGCCGTGCATGATGCGGCGGATCACCAACGCGACCGCCTCTTCCGAGGAGAAAAACGCCTCGACGGCCTGCAGCGGCACACCCAAACTCGAGCTGTCGGGTGCACGGCGCGCTAGCACCTGGTGCGGACCGTTGATGAACAGCTCAACAACCGTTTCGTCCTCGAGCAGCTCCGTCAACGGTCCAAGCGCGCACACTTCACGCGCGATTTGGATGGCCCACCCCTCGGTGTTGGCACCCGCCAGACGCTTTTGCTGCATGCCGAGAACTTTTTCCGCGGCCCCGCGCACCCGCTCGAGCGTGGCCTCGTCGTCGGGGGGCAAACCGTTGTCGCCGCGCGGGATATTTTTTTCGACGGAGGTGAACACAGCAGCGCGCGCCTGCAGAGCCTGCCCCGGCGGCAAATCGATCGACAGCGAACCCCGTGCCTGCGGCTTGTCCGCACGCATCGGCCGAGGCTCGACGCGCGGCTCCGGGCGCGGCTCCGGGCGCGGCTCCGCGGGTTTGACGTCAGGCAGTTTGACGTCGGGCAGCCGCGGCTCCGACTTCGCGTCGACCTTGACGCTGCGGCTGTCTTTGCGCGGCAGCGCTGCTGCAGGCGGCGCCACTGGTGCAGGCGGCAGCGGTTCGTCTTCTTCGACGTCGACTTTGTTGCCCTTGCCGTTTGGCACGAACAGTTCCGGATCGTCGACGTCGCTGAGCGAGGCTTCGGCCGCGGCGGGACGCTCGCGTGCCGCCGCCGCAGCCGGCTTCGCATCGTCGGACGCAGCGGCACCTTTGGCTGCCTCAAGCTGCAACGTATAGTCGCCGATGTAGATCTTGTCGGCGTCTTTGAGCACCACAGGTGCATTGATGCGCTTGCCGTTGACGAACGTGCCGTTGGTGCTCTTCAAGTCAACGATGATGAACTTGCCATCGCGCAGCACGATGCGGCTGTGGCGCTTGGAGATGTTCCCCTTCGCGAGCACGATGTCGTTTTCAGCGACGCGGCCGATGGTGATCTCGTTGTTTTCAAACGACTCCGCGCGTGGCTTGCCGCCCTTCTCGGTGATCACGATGGCGTACGACACGTCGGACCCTCTTAGGGGCGCGCGCGATCAACGCGATCGCTTGAAGCCGCCCACCGCGCCAATCTTCCACTCCTGCACGGTGGGGAGCAACTTTTTGAGCGCCTGAGACGCTGCGTGGGCGCAAACGACTCAAAACGTACCGATCGCAATGTGCAACCCCAACCGGTCTAGCGACGTCAGCGGCGGCAAACGACGTTGCCCATCGACGACCTTGCAACCCACGTCAAACACGATGGGGCCAACCGGCGTGTTGTAGCGTAAGCCCACACCTGCGCCGGCCGCAAAGCCCGTCGCTGACCAGTGCGCAACATCCTCGTCAAGCTGGCCGACGTCGACAAAGGTGCCAAGCTCGAGGTCGCCGACCAAACGCACGCGCAGCTCGCCGCGGCCGTTGACGACAAAGTTGCCGCCCAAGCTCTGCGCCGAGCTCACGAGCGCCCGATCGGCGCGGCGCGGGGGAATCAGCGCCTGCGCCGGCCAGCGCGCGTCGTCTGCCGGCAACAGCTGATCTTCACGGTAGCCGCGCACCGAGTTGGTGCCGCCCAAGTAAAAGCGTTTGAACAGCGGGATGTATGCTCCCGACGACAACGGGAAAATATTTCCTGCGCGCGCGCTCAGCGCCAAGACGAAGCCCTCAGACAAGGGCAAGTAGCCCGACACCACCGCGCTGAGCTTGACGAAGTCGCTCGCGACATCGGTTGCGACCGTGGCGCTTTGATTGGTCCGCAGCGTGCCAGAGCCGAGCGCTAGATCCGAAGTGCCCACCAACCACACACCGCTGCGCGGCTGCACCGGGTGGTCGCGCAAGTCGACGGCCCCACTGATGCGATACGTGGTTTGACGAATGAAGCCGGCGTCGCGGCGTCGCGTCAGGCCGGTGTTGCCCTCGCCGCAGCTTTGACCGAAGCGCAGATCGCGCGGGCAATCGAAATCAGACACCTCGCCTTCGATCTGCGGCGACAACGTGAGCCAGCGCCACGGTTGCACATCGGCGCTGGCACTGACCGCCCCACGGTTGACCGTAAAGGCAGGTCGGATCTCGCGCAGGGCGACGGCGTCTAAGCGCAAGCGCGTGTCGATCGGGATGCCGTAGACCTTGGACAGCTCGCTGCCGATGGCGGCTTGCCCCTCAAAAAAGCGCGCGGTGTTGAGCAGCACGTTGTCTTGTTTGCCGAAGCGATTGACCGGGTTGTTTGGGTTGTTGTCGTCGTAAACGAGGCCGTAAAACGCGCGCGGGTAGTTGAGCTGCGCGCGGCCGTGCGCGCCGACCCCGAAGCCAAAAATATTGCGCACCTCGCCGCCAAAAAATGCGCGCGGACCATCATCGAGTGAGGCGCCCGCACCGACCTCGACCGCGAACTGCGGTCGCTCGACCACCACGACGCGAAGCTCTTGCGCGGTGCTGCCCGCATCGCCTTCATGCAGCGCCACGGACACGGACGAAAATACCCCGAGCTGCGACAAGCGTTGCCGCGATTGGTCGAGCGCGCTTTGCTGGTACAAATCCCCCGGCACCACCGTCAACCTATCGCGCACGATGGCGTCGCGGGTGAGCGTGTTGCCCTCGATCGCTATCGACTTGATGGTGATTTGTGGCCCGAGGTCGACGGTGAACACCACGCGGGCAAGTGCGGCACCTAAAGCACGCTCCGTGACGTCGGTGATACGCGCAAACGCGAAACCGCGCTCCTTGAGCGCCGACTCCAGCTGCGCGCGCGTGTCGGTGATGGCGGCGCTGCTCGCGGGTTGGCCGCGCAGCGCTTGCGCTAACGGCTTGAGTGCGACCAGCTGTGGCGCAGCGCAGCGCGGGTCCGTCGGGCAGCGTTCGTCGACGAGCGCGACGTCGGTGATGCTGACGCGCTCGCCTTCGGACACCGTGTAGCTGACCGCAAGCGAAGCCGGCGACAACGTGGTGGTGTGCGGCGCGCTGACGGTGGCGTCTAAAAAACCCTCCGCGCGGTAGCGGTCCGTCAGGCGCAACGTCGCTTCCTGCGCGAGGGCTTCAATATAGATGGGCTTTTTGCCGATGAACGGCCGCGGCAAAAGCTCGAGCCCCTCGTCACTCGTCTCCACCGTGCGACCCAACTGCGCATGCTGCGATGGCGCGCCGCTGCTGCGTCCAAGCAAATCTTCAACGTCGCCACGATCGATGCGCTGAAACAGTGAACCGTTGTCTTCGCCAGCAGCGAGCGTCTGCGACACTTCTGTTGCCAGCGCCTCGGCGCTGAGGTGCATTGCGCCGACGATGCGCACCTGCGTCAACTCGACGCGCAGCCCCTCTACGATTCGTACCGCAAGCGCGCGCTGCATCGGCTCGATCAATGCCGCGCGTGGCCCGACCGTCGACATCGGCAACGGCTCGTCTTGCACCGCGACTTCGACGTGCAAAAAACCCGCGCGCTGGTAGTGGTTGCGCACCGTTTGCGCGATGCTATTTTTTGCGCGTGCATCGACGCCGTGGATGTCGTCGGGACCAAACAATGACGCCAGCCGCGCATCGCTGATGAGTGCATTGCCGCTAAATCTCAGCGCATAGCGCGGTCCGGCGCTGACGCGCAGGTCCACGACAGCCGCCGTCTTTTCAGCGTTCATCACGATCCCGACCACCTCCGCGACGGCGCCGTAGTGGTGGCTTGCGTGCAGCGTGCGCACCACCTGCACCACGCCCGTGTCGAGCTTGACACGCTGCAGTGGCGCACCGACCTGTAGCGACAACGCCTCCATGACTGCGCGCACAGACATGCCAGCATCGTCGTCGACACCGGCGTTGATGCGCACCGCTTGCACGACCAGGGGCGCGCCGCTATCGACGTTGAACACCACACCGACGCGACGCGCACCCGCAGGCTGTACGCGCGCAGTGACAACCGCGCGCGGGTAGCCCCAAGGGACCAGCCCTTGTTCAATATGACGCGCCGCCCGATCGACCTTGTCGTCGTCAAAAGCGCTTTGTGCCTCGAGCTCGGCCAACGCTGCGAGTTGCTCGTGCGGCAACGTCGACGTGAAGCGGACGCTGTCAATGGTCACTTGCGGCGTCAGCGTGATGATGACGATGACGCCGCCGTCGGCAGTTTGCGCATCTACGCGCACGTCGCTCCAAGGACCTGTGACCAGCACCCGGCGAATGGCGAGCCGCACGCGGTCAAGATCGAACGGCTCGCCGACACCGATGTCCACGGCTGCAAGCACGGTGCTGTCAAGCTCAGCGTTGGGAGCGCCCACCACGCGCACGGCACGCACGGGTTGGCCGACGGCGCTGCGCACGCGCGCGTCCACCTCGACAGGGACGCCGCTTGTCACAGCGGACACCGACAGCCAAAGCGCCCACAACGCGTGCATCAGCGCGACCCTAAAGCGCGCGCCAACGTCGCGTCCACCACATTACGGCGCGTCGAGTATCGCGACCAGCACGCCGTGTGCTTCGACGCTGAGCGCGGGTGTTGCCCATGCCGACGCCACCACCGCCACGCGCGTGGTGACGGCGCCGCCGAGCGTGACGTTGGAAAAAAAGGCCGCACGCTGCCCATCGAGATCGGTGTGCACCAACGCTTCACGCGTGGCTTGCGCGCCGTCGAGCGTGACGCGCTCGATGG
>JAYTVG010000355.1:0-1833 GCA_043744135.1 Deltaproteobacteria bacterium
CTGGTCGCCGACAACATCGACAAGCTGCACGCATTCGCCAAGGCGCTGCTTGAGTACGAGACCTTGGACGGCAAAGACATCGACGCACTCATGAAGGGCAACGCTGTCGTGCGCAGCCGTCCGCAGGTGCGCATCAAGACCCGCGAACAAATCGACGAGGACCGTCGTGTGCGTGATTTGGCGGCAGCACCCACCCCGGGCCTGCTGACTGGAGCGCTGGCGGGTCCGACGGCAACGTGACGCCGGCTGGCTTGGCCTTCGTCAAAGTCGAAGGCTTGGGCAACGACTTCATTTTGATCGACGAGCGCGACCGCACCACACCCTCGCTCGCGGCGCATCAGGTGCGCGCACTGTGCGATCGCCACGTTGGCGTTGGGGCCGACGGCGTGCTGTCGGTGTTGGCGCCTGTCACCGTCGGCGCCCTCGCCACCATGCATCTGACAAACGCCGACGGCAGCGTCGCAGAGATGTGCGGCAACGGCTTGCGCTGCGTCAGCTTGTTTTTGTTGCACGCCGGCGTCGCGAAGGCTGGCGTGCAGCACGTCATCGACACCGGCGCCGGCCCACGCGCGGCCACCGCCGACGACGCCACCAGCGACGTCCGCGTCGACATGGGCATCGCGCGCTTCACCGCTGCGAATATTCCGACGCTTGACGGCGCGCTCATTGACGTCGGCGACACCGTGGTGCGCGCGACCGCAGTGTCGATGGGCAACCCGCACCTGGTTTTGGAGATGGAGCCGGACGCTGTGGTGTGCGCGCGCATCGGACCGATTTTCGAACATGACGCGCGCTTTAGCGAGCGCACAAACGTCGAGCAGTGCGCCGTGCGCGCCGACGGCAGCGTCGACGTCTGCGTGTGGGAGCGCGGCGTCGGCTTGACGCGCGCGTGCGGCACCGGCGCGTGCGCGGCGGTGGCGGTGCTGCAGCGCGCCGGTCGCGTGCCGAGCAACGTCGACGTGACGGTGCGGCTGCCCGGCGGTGCGCTGGTGGTGCGCGTCGATGGCGACAGTCAGCGCGTGTCGATGGCGGGGCCTGCGCGCATGGTTTTTCGCGGCGTCGCGCTTTGACGGGGCATACATCGCGATCCGCGCCCGCGCAGCGCTGACGCACGTCGCACTTGGCAAGCGCACCGCGGATTGGCACACCACGGCATGGCAACGCTCACCGGTCTGCGTCTTGAACGCGCCCAAGCGTCACCCCAATACCGGGGCGGCACCTTCCACAACGCAGCCAAGGTGTCGGTGCTGCCCAAAGGCGGCGGGGTGTCGGTGGCAGCCGACTTTGTCTTTGGCGGGCAGTCGCGGCAGCCCCGCGGCAACATCCCGGTGCACAGCCCGCTTGAGGCGTGGCGCGCGCCGGTCGAGTCTGGCTTGCGGATCACGTGGCTTGGCCACAGCACGACGCTGGTGGAGATCGACGGCATGCGCGTGCTGACCGACCCGGTGTTTGGCGCGCGTGCGTCGCCGGTGTCGTTTGCGGGTCCGAAACGCTTTCACGCGGTGCCAGCGACGCTGGCGCAGCTACCGCCGTTGGATGCGGTGTTGTTGTCGCATGACCACTACGACCACTTGTGCGCCGACAGCATCCGCACGCTCGCGTCGATGGCTGTGCCGATCGTGACTTCGCTGGGCGTCGGCGCGCATTTGGAGGCGCTCGGCTACCCCACGGCACTCATCACCGAGCTCGATTGGTGGCAGCACCACACGCTTGGCGCGCTGCAGTTTCAAGCCACGCCCGCGCAGCATTTTTCGGGCCGTGGCGTGACCGACAGGAACGCCACGCTGTGGTCGAGTTGGGTGTTGCGCACCGACAACCAACGGGTGTTTTTTT
>JAYTVG010000356.1:0-5867 GCA_043744135.1 Deltaproteobacteria bacterium
GTATACGGTGTCGTAAGAATTTGCTGCGGGTTGCGCATCGCCGCGTACGGCAGCGCGCCGATGTGGTCCTCATGGCCATGCGTGACGACGTACGCGAGCAGCTTGTGGCCGAGCGCGTCGATGCGCGCGACATCGGGGAGGCCAACGTCAAAACCGGGCGCCTCTTGCGACACAAAGCGTGCGCCGCAGTCGATCACGATCGCAGCGTCATCGCACTCCACCAGCAGACAGTTGCGACCAAAGCGCCCGACGCCACCGAGCGCGGTGAAACGCAATCCATGAGCGCTCATGATGCCCGCCTGTCGGTTGAAAGAAACCAGCGCGCGAACTGCGCCAAGCCTTCCGCCAACCCCACACGCGGTGCGTAGCCCAGCTCGTTGCGCGCACGCTGGATGTCGGCGCACGTGCGCTCCACGTCGCCACGTTGGCTGGGCAGCACGTCGATGCGCGCGCGACGATTGAGCGCGTGCGCCAACATTTCGATCAGCGTCGACAGTTGCGTTGGGTCGGCGTTGCCGAGGTTGTAGACGCGAAAGCCCCGCGGGCGATCAACGGCTGCCAACACCCCCTGCACGATATCGTCGACAAATGTGTAGTCCCGCGACGAGCTGCCGTCGCCGTACTGAGCGATGGGTTCGTCGTCGACCAAACAGCGCGCGAACTTGTGGATCGCCATCTCAGGACGCTGGCGAGGGCCGTACACCGTAAAAAAGCGCAGGCAGGTGGCGTCGATGCCGTGCTCGGCGTGCCAAGCGCGCACCAGTTGTTCACCCAAGCGCTTGGTGGCGGCGTACGGGCTTTGTGGGTTGTCGATGGCATCGTCCTCGTGAAAAGGTGCGTTGTTGTTGCGTCCGTACACGCTTGACGACGAGGCGAACACCAGGCGCGGCGGTTTGCTGTACTGCGCAACGTGCGCGAGCACCGCGGCTGTGCCGTCGACGTTTTCGCGGTGGTACAGCGCGGCGTTGTCAAACGACGGGCGGACACCGGCCCACGCAGCGAGGTGAACGACCGCGTCCGCCCCGTGTCGCTGCAGCGCTGTATGCACGCCGCCGTCGAGGATCGACGCGCGGACGAAGTGAAAGTTGGCGTGCCCTTGTAGCAGCTGCGCGTGGTGTTGTTTGATGCGCGGATCGTAAAAATCGTTCAAGTTGTCGACGCCCACCACGTCGTCGCCGCGCGCGAGCAGCGCTTCGCATAGGTGCGAACCGATGAAGCCGCAAGCGCCGGTGACGAGGACGCGCACGCTAGTTGCCGAGTACCGGCGCGACCGGGAGTGTGACCCGTTCGTCGCCGTCGTCATCAAACACGACAACTTCGGTGGCGACGAAAGCATAGGGCGGCGAGCGGTTGTCTTTGTCAAACAGCTGCTCGCTGACGAGTTTTGCTTGGCCACCCTCAGGCAAGTCGAGTTTCTTTGAACGCCACACGCCTGGGACCTCTTTGCCGTCAAACTCGATGCCGTGGCCGCGCACCTCGACGCGCGCCGCGTTGAGGTCGCCGCCGTCATTGTTTTTGACCACGACGGCGGTGCGAAATGTCATGCCAAATGAAATGCGCTGCTGGTTGACCTGCCAGTCCGCGTGAGCTGGCGCCACGAGCAAGAGCGTCAACAGCGCGATGACGCCGTAGCCGACAGCGAGCGCGAGTTTCGCTTGGAAAAACGGCCCGCGACCCTTGAGCTCGTCGACCTGTTCGCCCGCCCAACTCGCGGCGCGCAAACTGGCGTCTTCACCGACGCGCAGTGCGCTTTTGGAGAGTCCCGCGAAGTCCACCGAACCACAGTACCGGCCTAACGAGGAGCCGTCGAGCGTCGCCGAGGGCCTCGTGCGTCGCGCGTTTCGGGTTGACGCCCTTTGCGAAAGACCGCATACCGGCACGAGATCCGAAACGCAGACCAAAGCCCCGGGCCCGCCGGTGCGCGTGGCTTATGTTTTGGCGCAGGAGACACCATGGCTGAAAAGAACAAGAAGACCGCCGAGCAAAAGAGTGTGGCGCTGTTTGATAAGCGCATCATGACGCGCAACGTCGCCAAAGGCGCTGTCGGCAAGGCCGAAGTCGACGCGCACATGAAAGACCTCCCCGACCTCGCCGCACAAGCGGACAACATCGCCGACAAGGTGTGGAGCACGGAACGGTGACCGACCGCGACGAACCCAAAAAAGGCTTCAAGATCGTCGATCGTCGCCGATTTGACGAGGCTGGCCACGAGCGAACGGGTCCCGACGTTCAAAAGGACACGCCGACGCGTGTCGATCCACCAGACGTGCCCGCGAAAGCACCGGCGCGCGCGGTTGCGACCCCGACGGCGTCAGACGCAACGGCTGCGACGTCGCCCGCGACGGGTAGTGCCATCGCGGGCAGTGCTGCGTCGGGCGGTGCGGCCGCTGGCAGTCCGGTGGCGGGCAGTGCGGTAGCGGCCCAACCGGAAGAAACCACGCCTAGCGGGCTGACGTTTTCGATTTTTTTGCAGAGTCTTGCGCAGCAAGCGCTCATGCAGCTCGGGTTGTTGGCGTGGCCGCACGGACAGCGCGAACTGCACCTCGAGCAGGCGCGCGACACCATCGACATCGTGACGCTGCTTAAAAGTAAGACCAAAGGCAACCTCAACGCCGAGGAAGGCCAGCTGATGGACACGGTTGTTCATGAGCTGCGCTTGAGCTTCGTCGAGGTGCAAAACGCCATCGCCCGCAGCAAGGGCCAACAGATGCCGCCGCCACCGGGCGCGCGCTAGCAGGTGTTTGGGTGAAGCAACCGCAGGCCACGCTTGTCCCAGCCGCGGTTGAGCATGCCCGCCGCGTGCTGCCCGTCGACTGGGTGGACCTCGAGATCGCGTTTAGAGACGCCACGGGTGCTGCCAGCTACCTCGACTTGGAAAACGGCGACGTCGTTATGATCCTCAAGGGCTTTGACGACGAGCAAGCGTTGCAAGAAAAGCTCAAGCGCTATCCTCAGCGCTATGTGAACGTCCCGACGCTTCAGTCCGATTTCACGCGTGCTGCGCTCAGCGGCTTCATCGCTCGCATGCCACCCAGCGCAACGCAGAAAAAACTCGCCGCGCTCAAAGACGGTCCCGGTGCACTCGCCGAGTCGATGGCCATTTTAAAGGGCGACAAGGCCGCGCACGCGTCGTTTTCCCGCTTTGAGCAAGGGGAGTTGTGGCGTTGTGTCGAGGCGTGGTTGGTGGCCGAGAACATCACCGCACAAACGCCAGCGCCCGCGGTGGAGTTGTTCGAGTAGGCGCGTGTTGTTGAGGCCACGGCGGTCGTGCGGCTACCGCGCAGCGTCGGTCGCGCGCGACAGCGCGTCGTTGAGGCGCTGACAGGCTTTCAGACGGCTGAGCGCATCTGCTGCGTTGCGTTTCAGCGCGGCGTTAGCGCCGGCGTCGCGCACGGCCTCGATGCTGCCCACTGCGCACAGTGAGCCAAGCGCACCGAGCGCCACCGCAGCGTTGTCCCCGTCCAAATACGGCGTCACGACAGCGCCGTCGCTCGGCGTGCCGGTCGATGCCAACTCGCGCAGCGCGTGCGCGACGTCGCCGCCGCTGCGTTGTGCCCGTGCCAGTGCAGCTAGGGAAAGTGCGCGTTTGTCGGCCCACGACAGCGGTGGCGGTGTCCGCACATGTTCGCTTGCAGGCAGCGGAAGTTGCATCATCAACAACGCCGTCGCGTCCAACGCCGACAGCAGCGCCGCGCGGGTGTCGTCGAGCGTCAGCAGCGGGTTTCGTTCGAGCTGGGCGATTTGCGCGGCCTCTCGTTCGCCGATCGCGCGCGACCGCGTGCGGCGCAGCGCATCCGCGTACACCGACAGCAACGTGAAACGTCCCTCGGGGGCGGCATCAAAGGTGACGTCGACGCGACAGTGCACTTGGTACGCCGTGTACGCGCGCCCTGGTCCAGCGTCGACGCGACACCCTAAGATGCGCGCGGTGCCGACGCGCACAGCACCATGCTGCGCCGCGAGCGCATCGATGTTGCGCTGCCACAGCGACGGCAACTGCGCGGACAGCGCTTGAAGCTCTGCGTCGGTGACAACGTTGCTGCCGGCGTCGATGGCCACGGGCGCGTCGTCGACGTTGACCGGCAAGACGGGCACCCCCCGCAATGGCGCGATGCGATCGCTTTCGCGACCCCGCACGTCGGTGGTGGCACACCCCGCCAGCTGCATGCCGAGGCCGCAACACGCCGCTATCGCCACACGCATGGATCGCAAGCAACCCCCACAACGGATGTCGCGCACCTCGCGATTGTTGGTCGGATACCACAGCGGCGCGATCCATGACGAACTCACGTCCACCCAACCAACCGTGTGCAGCCACCTGCATGACGACGCCGTCAAAAGCCGCTATCGCCGCAGGCATGGATCGCAAGCACCCCCCGCAGCTCACGACGCGCACGTGGCGCTTGACGGTCGCGTACCACGGCGCTGGCTTCGCGGGATGGCAGGTGCAGCCAGGTGCCCGCAGCGTGCAACAGGAGCTGCAACGTGCGCTGTCGGTGTTGGCGGGTGCGCCGGTGCTCGCGCGTGCAGCCGGGCGCACAGACGCGGGTGTGCATGCGCGCGCGCAAGCGGTGTCGACGACGATGACGTCGCGCATCGAGCCCCACAAAATGGCGCTCGCGTTGTGCTCGTTGTTGCCCGACGACATCAGCGTCACGCACGCGCAGGTGATGCCGGAGGGGTTCAACGCCAAATTCCACGCTATCGGCAAGCGCTACGTGTATCGCGTACACGCCGCCGTGCACCGCTGTCCCTTTCGCGCAGCGACGTCATGGCACGTGCGCGGCGCGGTAGACGTCGAGGCGATGAAGGCTGCCGCGGCGGTTTTTGTCGGCGAGCACGATTTCGAGAGCTTTCGCTCGACACACTGCGACGCGGAGCACGCTCGTCGGTACCTGTGGCGGTCTGAGGTTGAGGTGCGCGACGAGTTGATCAGCTACGAAGTGCGCGGCAACGCGTTTTGTCGCCATATGGTGCGTGGCCTCGCCGGCACGCTCGTCGACGTCGGACGCGGCAAGCTCAAAGTGCACGATGTGGCACGCATCATCGCGGCAAAGAACCGTCGCGTGGGTGGTGTCACCGCACCAGCTGCTGGGCTGACGCTTGAGGACGTCTACTACCCAGACACGCTTGGCAACGCCGACTTGCCGACGGCCGCCCGCTTCCCTGGCTATCCGATCGACCCCTTCGTGTGGCCGCCGCGCGTGCGCGTTGCGGTCGACGAGCAACCACACGATCCGTTTGAATAAGTTGGCGACGTGCGCGACTCAATCGCTTCGAAGCAGGTCAGCGACCCTGCGGCGCAACACCTTCGCGAACTCGCTGCGCGCGTCGGTGACGCTGTAGTCAAGCGCGGCATTCCAATACGGCACGCGCCCGCCGTCGATGTGCGGGACGACCACGTGCACAACATCGCCACGTCGCTGCGTCACGAGCTGCGTGCCATCCACGCCATCTTGCGCGACAATCTGTTCAAACGTTGCAGCAGGCAACAACACGGCGCCCGCTGCGATCTCCGCGCCGACTTGCGCGCGCACGGTGTCAATCGCCGCGCGGGTCTGTTGCAACCCGTGCTTCAGCGCCGACATCGCAGCGTCACTCATGACGCTAACAGCGTCGACGAACGAGGCGCCGCACGAAAAAATCGCGTGAAACACCGTCTGCTCATGAAACGACGTGCCAGGGCCGGTGATGGCGACGATCTTGCCGACCCCGTCAGCGGTGACGTAGTTAACGAGGCTGTCGGCGTCGATCACAGCGGAACTTGCGGCGAACCAAGACGTCGCGGGGTGCGGCACGTACCACGCGGACAAACCGATCAACTCGAGCAGCTGCGACTCTGCGTCCGTCACCACCAACACGCCATA
>JAYTVG010000357.1:0-1832 GCA_043744135.1 Deltaproteobacteria bacterium
GGCGGACGTTGTGGGTGCGCGCGGTTTGCAGCACCAACTCGAGCTCCGCGAAACGATCGAGCACCAGCACCGGGCGCATGCCGAGCTGTTGCGCTGCGAACGCGGTCTCGACGTACTCGGTGTCTTTGTAGCCGTTTAAGATGAGTAAGTTGTCGTCGCCCTCGAGCAGCGCCATCGCGATCAGCATCTCGGCTTTGCTGCCGGCTTCCAAACCCAAGTTGTACTTCACGCCTGCGCGCACCAGCTCTTCAACGACGTGGCGCTGCTGGTTGACCTTGATGGGCATGACGCCGCGGTAGCTGCCCTTGTAGCCATACTCACGAATCGCAGCGTTAAACGCGCCGCTGAGCTCGGCGACACGCGACTCCAAGATGTCGTTGAAGCGCAACAACATGGGCGCGCCGATGCCGCGACGCGTGAGGTCATCGACAAGATCCATCAGATCGATCTCGCCCTCACCGTCTTTGATAAAAAACCCAGTGGTGTTGAGGCCCTTGGGCGACACCGCGAGATGGCCTTTGCTGTTGACCCCGAAGTACGGCGCTCCCCAGGCGGGGATGTGGTAAAGCTCGGCGCTATCTTGCACGGACCAACGGCGTTCCAGGGTCATGTCGTTTCTCCGCGCGTCGCGCATCGTTCAGTCTCGCCCGTGCGCGTTTCACACTGTTGCGGGGAACGCAAACCTGGTTGTTGCTGTCGAGCGCACGGCTGCCTGCGCGCGCGGCAGCGTTCTGCTAGTACGTCGCCATCTAGGTTCGACCGGTTTGTGCGTGGAGGTGCTGTGTTGTTCGCGTTGCCATTCGCTGTGCTGCTCAGTGCCGCCGTTTCCGCGCCGCAAGTCGCGCTCGCCGTTGACCCGCAAGCCAAGGGGATCGCCGACGATCCGCCCATCTTGCCGCTGTCGGCCGTCAAGCGCGGCATGCGCGGCAAAGGCGTGACTGTGTTCGCGAGCGCGCGCGGGCCCGAGGGTTTTGAGTTCGAAGTGCTTGGCACCATGCGCAATTTTTTGGGCCCGGGCGAGGACCTCATCATCGCGCGCCTCATCGGCGACCAGATTGAACGCACTGGCGTCATCGCAGGCATGAGCGGCAGCCCCGCATACATCGACGGCAAACTCATCGGTGCGGTGGGCTATCGCTTCGGTTCGTTCACCAAGGACGCTATCGCTGGCATCACGCCCATCGAGCGCATGATGACGGCGGCCAGCGCCCCCACAAAAAAAACCGGCGCGCAAACGACGAGCGCGTGGGGTCAAGCGCAACCGATAGCGACGCCGCTCATGGTGTCGGGCGTGCCCACCGCGGTGGTGGAGGCGTTTGCGCCGCTGTTGCAAGCACGTGGCTACGGCCCCGTCGCTCAAGGTGGCGGCAGCGGCGACGCGAGCAAGCCCGCGACGCGATTTTACGGTGGCGCACCCATCAGCGGCAACATGGTGGACGGCGACATCACGATGGGTGCGATCGGCACCGTGACGTGGGTGAAAGGCGATCGCTTTTTGGCGTTCGGCCATCCGTTTACCGGTGAGGGGCAAAGCAACATCCCGGTCGGTAACGCGGAAATTTTGACGACGGTTGCGAGCGACGCGGGCAGTTGGAAGATGGGGCAGGGCACCAGCGCTGTCGGCGTGCTCACCGACGATCGCTTGCACGCTATCGCGGGCACTATGGGCGCTCATGCAGTGACTATCCCGTTGACGATGCAGTTCGACTTGCCGAGCCCCCGCAAAAATAGCGACGCTAAAACCACGTTTGTCGCGCGCGTCATGCAACACGCCACCGACACCCCGCTGTTTTGCGCGATGGCCGTCGCGAGCGCGCTGTCAAACCGCATCG
>JAYTVG010000358.1:0-1829 GCA_043744135.1 Deltaproteobacteria bacterium
ATCAGGAGCTTGGGCTGTTTTTGACGCACATCCCCGACGACGGCACGCCCGACGATGCCCAGCTCGAGATCTTGCACACAGGTGCCGGCGGCTTGCTCAACGTCGACTTGCACGCGGAGTTTAAAGGCACACCGCTTTTGTCGGTGACGCGCGACGCCGCGGCGCTGGTCCCCGATTTGTCGACGGTGGGCTTCGGCCAGACCCCCATCAACGCCGCGCAACAGGCCCTGTTGTTTGTGCGCAACCGCGGCGGCTCCGACTCCGTGATGACGTTCACCGACGCCGTCATGACGCCGGCGGCGAGCGCGTTTAGCTTCGAGGTGCTCGACGGGACTGCCGTGCTGCCCGCGTTTGATGCATTTTGCGTCAACGACGCCGACTGCACGGCCCCAAGCGCAACGTGCGTCGACGTCTGCACCGGTACCAGCGGGTTTCCCGTCGACACGACGGTGGTGCGCGTGTTGTTTTCACCGCTGGTCGCGGGGGCGCAAAGCGCCACACTCACGCTCAACTTGGACGCGCAAGGTGCGTTGCTGCAGCGCGACATCGCGCTGTCGGGCACCGGCATCACCGGCAGTTTGCTCGCCACTCCCGCAAGCGTGGCGTTTGATCCCGCGTTTGTCGGGCGCACCCGCAGCCAACAGGTCATCGTGCAAAACGTCGGCGGCGTCGCGGAGACCATCACCGGCATCGCGCTGCAAAGCGGTGCGCTGTGGCAGCTCAGCCACGCGCTGTCGTTCCCCCTCGTGCTGGTGCCTAACGGCCAAGCGCAGTTTGACGTGCACGTGAGCCCAACGGCGCTCGGGCGCTTCGACGATATCGTCGACGTTACGACTGCCAGCGACAGCAGCGTGGCCGTGGAGCTGTCCGCCACCGCGGCGTTTGCACCCTCCATCGATGTGGCGGACACGCTGAGCTTCGGCTTTGTGTACACCGGCACTTCGCAAGTGCTGGCGCTGCCCATCCGCAACACCGGCAGCGGCGACTTACACATCGACGACATCTCGGTTTTGGGCCCAAACGCCGCCGACTTCGCTGTCACGCATGTGCCACTGCCCACCGCCCTCGTGCCGCTCGCGCTGCCCGGCGATGCGCAACCAAACGTGCTCGTAAACGTGACGTATAACGCGGGGCAACTCAGCGGGTTTCCCGCCTCAGCGACGTTGCGCATCACCAGCGACGACCCTGACGACGGCTTGCGCGACGTCGCACTCAGCGGCCAAAGCGTGCGGCCGCAGCTGGCGCTGTCGTCGCGCAGCGTGAACTTCGGCACCCTCGACGTCGGCACGGCACAGACCCAAAGCGTGGAGGTACGTAACATCGGTTCGGGGCCGCTGTCTGTGACGGCGCTGGCGACGACGGCGGGCGCATTTTCGGCGACATCGAGCGTCGCTTTGCCCGTGAACTTAAACTTTGGCGAATCCTTGCTCGTCAATGTGACGTTTGCGCCCACCACCGCGGGCACCGCCGGCGCCACCGTGACCGTCGCCAACAACGACGTGCTCGATCCAACGGGGCCCATCGCTTTGGTTGGCGAAGGGCGCGCGTGTGCTGCAGTGTTTGGCACCAGCGTCGTGCAAGCGGGCGCAGCGTGTACTTACACGTGCCTCGCTAACTTCCACGACCTCAACGGCGACCTCAACAGCGCGGGACAAAACGGTTGCGAGTACGCGTGCACGGTGCTGACCGCGATCGATCCGCCCGACGACAACTTCATCGACAACAACTGCGACGGCATCGATGGCGAGGTTGACAGCGCGTTGTTCGTCGACGGCGCGTTTGGCTTAGACACAAACCCGGGCACGTTGCTGCAGCCGTTTCAAACGCTC
>JAYTVG010000359.1:0-1827 GCA_043744135.1 Deltaproteobacteria bacterium
ACCGGGCGCACCGTGCGCGCCGCGCTCGATGCGTTGTTGGATTTGGGGCGTCCGTCGCGCGTTCGCTTGGCGGTGCTGGTGGATCGTGGCTGGCGTGAACTCCCCGTCGCCGCAGACTTCATCGGACGTAGCGTCAAGACCAGCACCACCGAGCGCGTGGTGGTGTCGCTTGTGGAGGCGGGCGCGCCCGCGGATTCAGTCGTTGTGACGACGGCCTACGCCACCACGAAACCGCATGAGGTGGCGCCGTGAGCACGATGAGCGCGCCGTTTTTGGGGCAGCATCTGCTCGGCATTGACGGCCTGCAGCGCGATCAGGTCGCGTTGGTGCTGAGCACTGCCAGCAGCTTTCGTGAGGTCAACTCGCGCGCACTCAAAAAAGTCCCGGTGTTGCGCGGCCGCACGGTGGCGCTGTTGTTCTTTGAAAACAGCACGCGCACTCGCCTGTCGTTTGAGCTCGCAGCCAAGCGCTTGAGCGCCGACACGTTGGCGTTTTCAGCGGCCGCGAGCTCAGTGAGCAAAGGCGAAACGCTGCTCGACACTGCCAAAAACATCGAGGCGATGGGCGCTGATTTGGTCGTGGTGCGCCACGCTCACGCCGGTGCTGCACACTTGCTCACCAAGGTGATGTCGGGTGCCATCATCAACGCCGGCGACGGCCAACACGAGCACCCCACGCAGGCTTTGCTAGATGCGTTTACCTTGTTGGATCGCTGGCAGCTCACGCCGGCGCAGGGGCTGGTCGGTAAAACCGTCGCCATCGTCGGTGACCTCGCGCGCTCGCGGGTGGCGCGCAGCAACATGCACCTGCTGCCGATGCTCGGCGCCAAAGTGCGCGTCTGCGGGCCCCCCACCATGCTGCCCGCGGGCCTCGACGGCTACGACGTTGAGGTGTTTGACGACGTCGACGCCTGTTTGCGCGGTGGCGTTGACGCCGTCATGATGTTGCGTATCCAAAAAGAGCGGAGTGCAGCGTGCGTCATGGCCAGCGACGTCGACTATGCGCGTGGATACGGCCTGACTGCCGCGCGCTTCGCCCGCTTGCGTGACACCCACCCCGACGTGGTCGTGCTGCACCCGGGCCCCATGAACCGCGGGGTCGAGATCGACACGGACGTCGCCGACAGCGCCAACAGCGTGATCTTGTCGCAAACGGAAAACGGCGTCGCTGTGCGTATGGCGGTGTTGTATTTGTTGGCCGCGCACCACGCCAAAGTGGAGCACGTCAAAGGCGACAGCCGCATGCACAGCGCGGAGGGCCCGTGAACATCCCGCCGCTCGTCGACCTGACGTGTGCCTTGCACTTCCCGCACGCGCCCGACGGCCAGTCGCCGGCGGCGCTGCTGCGCGCGGCGCACGACGGTGGCTTTGCGCACGTGCTGGTCGCGCCGGTGGGCGATGTGCCCGCCGATGCGCAGCGGTTGCTGGCGTTTGCGAGCGCCTTGAACCACCCGATGTTTTTGCCGGCACCGGCGCCGCTGCACCACGACGCGCTCGCGGAGCTGTTTTCCATGGCGCGTGCGGGCGCAACGCTTCGCGCGTTGCGTTTGCTTGAGCCCATCGACAACGCGATGGTGTTGTTGCGCGTGTTGCAAATGGCAAAGACACTCGACCTGCTCGTCGTCATGCCGTCGATGGAGCGCGCGCTCAGCGATGGTGCGGTGTGCGTCGAAGGTCCAACCGCGACACGCCTAGGCCTGCCAAGCGTGCCCGAGAGCAGCGAAGCTATCGGCATCGCGCGCATCGTCGAGTTGGTCCGCGCAGTCGGTGCGCGTGTGCACATCGCGCACGTGTTCACCGCGCGCGGCGTCGAGCTGCTCGCCCGCGC
>JAYTVG010000360.1:0-1826 GCA_043744135.1 Deltaproteobacteria bacterium
GCGCTTCTTTACGCAGCAGCCCCTGGGCGGTGCTGATGACGGTGGTTGCGTCGACGGACTGGCGCGTGTCGTGCAAATGCATGCCGGTGGCGTCAAACACCAGCCACGCTTTATTGCCGTTGAACAACTCAAGCACGCACACCGGCGCCCCCGACTGCACGCTGCCTTTTTGCACCTTCCAAGGGGCATTGTGCGTCAAGTGCAGCAGGAGCGTGCTTTGTGCATCTGCAGAGGTTGCAATCATAGGGTCCGTCGTAGAAGCCTGCGGTTGGAACGAAAAGATGGACCTTACACTTCCCCTGTTTGACGAAGCGCACCGCATGTTGGCCGCGAAGGTGACGCGCTTATGCGATGAGCGCTTGCAACCGCTCAGCTCCACAGAGCTCGAAGACCAGCAAAGCTCCGCCATCGAGTACGTCGCGCTGCTTGGGCAAGAGGGTTTGTTTGACCCAGCCCTTGGCCGTGCGCTCGAAGGCGATGCGCCGCGCCCCGAGTTGCGTGGCTTGTGCGCGGTGCGCTCGATGCTCGGCCAAACCTCCGGCATGTGCGATGGCGTTTACGGCGCGCAAGTTCAGGGCCTGTATCCGATCGCGTTGTGCGGCAACGAGGACCAGCGCGCGATCTTTTTGCCCGGCATGGCGGCAGGCCAAACGCTGGCGGCCTTGGCGCTGCTCGACGGCAACGATGCCTTGACTGCCTCTGCGCGCCCGGGCGGCTACACGCTGTCGGGGACAAAAACGCTCGTGCCGCTGGCGCCGATCGCGGATCAGTTCGTCGTGCTTGCCCGCCACAAAGCGGTGATGCCCAGCGAACCGCCGCGCTACTCGATGTTCATCGTCGACGCGGGGTTGGTGAAGGTGCAGACCGAAGGCTTCGTGTCGCCGTTGCCCGTCGGCATCGTCAGCTTCGACAACGTCAGTGTGGACCAAGACCAGCGGCTTGGGGGTGAGGGCCAGGGTCTGATGATCGTGCAGACTTCGCTTGATATGTTGCGGTTGCCCGCGGCCGCTGGCTGCTTGGGGATCGCGCGCTCGGCTTTGCACCACGGCGTCGAAGTGTTGCTCAAGCGCGGCGTGGGTGGTCGTGCGCTGCGCGAACAACAAGGCAGCTTGTGGATCTTAGGTGACGCCATCACGCAGATCGAGGCGGCTGAGGCGCTGGTGGTGAACGCAGCCTTTCGACGCGACTCCACGACGTCGCGAGAATCAAAGGGCACCACGATGGCGCGACAGCTCGCGCAAGATGCAGCAGAAAAGGCGTGCTTGGCGGTGTCGGATTTGATGGGGCTGCGCGGCTTGTCGGCCGGCGACCCGTGGACGCGCTATGTTGCCGAAGTGCGTGCGTTGCGCCTCGAGACGGAATTTCTTGAGAACGCCAAGACCGTCATCGCGTCGAGCTTCATTTCACAAGTGGAAAACGATGTCCGAAAATCCTAACGCCACCGCGTGGAGCAGCATGACGACGCCACATCGCGAAGCGCCCGCCGCGCACGACCACGAACGTTTTTCACCCCCTGCCGTGCGCGCGCTGCACGCCCACGCCAAAGCCTCAGGGCTTGTTGGCGATGCGCGCGCGCTGGTGGCCTCGGGAGAAAACGCGCTCGCGCTCGGCCACGCGGAGCAAGCACGCGATCTCGCGCATGCCGCCGCGGTGCTTGAGCCCAGCTCTGCCCGCGCGTGGTCGCTGGTGGCGAGGAGTGCCAACGCTCACGGTCAATCGGCGGTCGCGCTCATCGCCGCCCAGTACGCGGTCTCGCTTGACGACAACGACCTCGTCACGGCGCTGTTGTGTGCGCGGCTGCAGCTTGAGGCGCATGACGTGTCGGC